>CAJQNQ010000204.1 GCA_905479725.1 uncultured Paracoccaceae bacterium
GCGCCTGGGTGACCAGCGTGGCCAGCCCCCGGCGCTGATGGCTGTCACGGGTGCCGACCTCGTTGATGAACAGGCAGGGCTTCTTGTCCGGGTGCAGCAAGACGCTGCCCGACGCAAAGGACATGGCATGCCCGTCCTTGAAGATCATGAACAGATGGTGCAGCGGGCTGGCGAGGAACGCCTGCGCCTGGTGGAGATCGACGGGGCCGTTGAACAGCCCTTCGGGCGTCTGGACAAGGGCATCGAGGTCATGGAGTGTCAGACGTCTGGGGGTCATGGGTAACCTCGCAGCAAGAACGGAAAGGGTGCGGGTTTGAAGCTAACGGATCTTGAGGTCTTCGTCATCGGCACGCCACCCCCTGGCTGGGGCGGGCGCTACTGGATCATCGTCAAGCTGACCGCTGACAACGCGATCACAGGCTATGGCGAGGTCTACGCGGCCTCGGTCGGCCCCCGCGCGATGGTCGCGGTGATCGAGGACGTGTTCGAACGCCACATGCAGGGCGAAAACCCGGAAAATATCGAACTGATGTTCCGGCGCGCCTATTCGGCGGGGTTCACCCAGCGCCCGGACCTGACGGTCATGGGCGCGTTTTCGGGGTTGGAGATCGCCTGCTGGGACATCCTGGGCAAGGCGCATGAGCGCCCGGTTCACGCGCTGCTGGGCGGGCGAATGAATGACCGGGTGCGCGCCTATACCTATCTCTATCCCATGGCACATCATGATCCGGCGGCCTTCTGGTCCTCGCCCGAGATGCAGGCCGAAAGCGCGCTGGAGGCCGTCGATCAGGGGTTCACGGCGATCAAGTTCGATCCCGCTGGCCCCTATACCATCCGGGGCGGGCATCAACCGTCCCTGTTCGACATTGATCTGAGCGTGCGCATGTGCGCGGCGCTGCGGGATGCGGTGGGCAACCGCGCGGATCTGCTGTTCGGCACGCATGGGCAATTCAACCCGGCCGGGGCGATCCGGCTGGGGCAGGCGCTGGAGCCCTACAGCCCGTTGTGGTTCGAAGAACCGATCCCGCCGGACAACCTGCTGGATTTCGCGCAGGTCGCGCGGGCCGTGCGGATCCCGATCGCAACGGGCGAGCGGATGACCACCAAGGCCGAATTCGGCGCGCTGCTGCGGTCGGGCGGGGCGGCGATCCTGCAACCGGCGCTGGGGCGGTCCGGAGGCATTCTGGAAACCAAGAAGATCGCCGCCATGGCCGAAGCCTTCGGCGTGCAGGTCGCGCCGCATCTCTATGCCGGGCCGGTCGAATGGGCCGCGAATATTCAACTGGCGGTGACCCTGCCCAACCTGTTGCTGGTGGAAAGCATCCAGCAAGGCGGGGCGTTTCACCTGCCGCTGATCCGCAACAGCATCCGCGTCGAGGACGGATACATCGCCGCGCCCACCGCGCCGGGCCTGGGGATCGACTTCGACGAGGATCTGGCGCGCGCGCATCCCTATGCCGGCGATACGCTTCATCTGCAAATGCAGGAATCGCCCTGTTCTTATGGCGGCACCAACGGATTCGAGGGCGGCGCGCCGCGAAAATAACGCAAGTTGCTGCACTGCGGCTCAAGTTCAGATAACCTGAAATTGGTCATTCAGGCCCAAGATTGGGCTTGAATTCCAGCCAGTGTCGCGATTGGATGAAGGTATGTCGCCTTTGGCCCGGCAGATTTGCCGGTCAGGACGGCGCAATGAAACAATCCTCGGGGCATTGATCCCGAAGGCAAGAACTCAACAGGGAGAAGACCACAATGAAAGACTTTAACCACGGTGGAAAGCGCATGCATCCGGTTGCCGAGATGTATGCGCGTGAATGCGCCGAGGGCAAGCTGGACCGCCGCGAGTTTCTGACCCGCGCGACCGCGCTGGGGCTTGCCGCGCCGGCAGCCTATGGTCTGCTGGGCCTTGCCGCGCCCCAGGCGCGAGCCGCGTCGGACGGCATGATGCCGAAGGTTGGCGGCTCGGTCCGGATGCAGATGTTCGTCAAGCCGCAGCGTGACCCGCGCACCTGGGACTGGTCGGAACTGGCCAACACCTGCCGCGGCTGGCTGGAATATCTTGTTCAATACGAGCGTGACGGTTCGCTCACCCCGATCCTGCTCGAAGGCTGGGATGTCAATGACGATGCCACGCAATACACCCTGCGTGTGCGTCAGGGTGTGACCTGGAACAATGGTGACATGTTCACCGCCGACAACGTGATCGACGCCATCACCCGCTGGTGCGACGAATCCGTCGAAGGCAACTCGATGGCGACCCGCATGGGCGGCCTGGTTGAAAACGGCGCCGTGCGTGAAGGCGGTTTGACCCGTGTTGACGACTACACCGTTCTGGTCACGTTGCCCGCGCCGGATATTTCGCTGGTCGTCGGCATGGCCGACTATCCGGCCGCGGTTGTCCACCCGTCCTTCTCCTCGGGCGATCCGGTCGCGGATCCGATCGGCACCGGCCCCTACCTTCCGGTCAGCTACGAGCCCGGCATCGGCGCCGTGATCGAGCGCAACCCCGACCACACCTGGTGGAACGCTGGCAACGGCGCCTATCTGGACCGCATCGAATTCGTCGATCTGGGCGCCGACCCGGCCTCGTGGATCGCGGCGGCGGAAGCCGGCGAGGTGGACATCATCTACAAGACCGAAGGTGATTTCATCGATATCTTCGAGGCCATCGGCATGCCGCGGACCGAAGCGGTCACGGCGGCCACGCTGGTCGTGCGCTTCAACCAGGACAGCGAACCCTACGACAACGGCAATGTGCGCCGCGCGCTGACCAAGATGGTCAACAACGCCGTCGCGCTGGAGCTGGGGTATAACGACCTGGGTGTCACGGCGGAAAACCACCATGTCGCGCCGATCCACCCGGAATACGCACAGCTGGATCCGCTGGTTATCGATCCGGCCGCCGGTGCGGCTGAAATCGCGGCCGAAGGTCTGTCCGATTTCACCTTCGAACTGATCTCGGTTGATGAGCCGTGGCAGGCAGAAACCTGTGACGCGGTTGCCGCCATGGTCCGTGACGCGGGCATCACCATCGAACGCACGATCCTGCCGTCGGCGACCTTCTGGAACGACTGGGCGAAGTATCCCTGGTCCTCGACCGAGTGGAACATGCGTCCGTTGGGTGTTCAGGTTCTGAACCTGGCCTACCGTTCGGGCGTGCCGTGGAACGAGACCGCGTTTGCGAACGAAGAGTTCGACACGCTGCTCGATCAGGCGAACGGAATCGCCGATGCCGATGCGCGTCGCGAGGTCATGGTGCGGCTGGAAACTATCATGCAGGAAGAAGGCGTGATGATCCAACCCTACTGGCGCTCGTTGTTCCGCAACGCGATCCCCAGCGTTCACGGTGCCGAAATGCACCCGACCTTCGTGGTCGATTACGTGAAATACTGGGTCGAGTGATCTGATCTGACCGGGGCGCTCTGACGGCGCCCCGGTTTCTTTCATCAAAGACCGTTCGATGGCCACCCTGCCTTGCGCTGTGCAAGGCAGACCGCCTTGTCGTATCGTGTGCCATCACAAAATAACACAGGAGAGGCCATGCTGTTGTTCCTGCTCCGGCGCATCGGGTTGATGCTGCTCACAGCCCTTTGCCTGACCTTCGTGGTCTTCTACCTCACCAATCTTCCCGCCAAACTGGAAACGCTGGCCAAGACGCAGGCCGGCAGCCGCATGACCGATGCCGAGGTTCAGAACTGGATCGAACGCAACGGGTACGGATCGCCGGTTCTGGTGCGCTACGGCGAATGGCTGGGCGTGGTGCCTGGCTGGGTGCGCGAGGCCCCGGATGGCACCGTCACCGGCCGCTGCGTGCGTCTGAACGATGACGACGTCGCCCGCGCGGGCGAGCGCTGCGGCCTGTTGCAGGGCGAATGGGGCCAATCAACGCGCTTTTCCGCTGATGTATTGCAGGTCATCAATGACCGCCTGAGCGCCACCGGCCTGTTGATGCTCTGGGTGCTGATCGTCATGGTCCCCTCGGCACTGATCCTGGGCATTCTGGCCGGGATGCGCGAGGGATCGCGCACCGATCGCAGCTTGTCGACGGTGGCGATCGTGACCACGGCGACGCCCGAATATGTGTCCGGGGTGGTGTTCATCGCGCTTCTGGCGTCCTCGTCCGTCGGGCTGTCGCCGCTGCTGGCCAGCATGGGGCTTCTTGAGGGGCGGGTGCTGTTCCAGGGCAACGCGCGTTCGGCATTGGATGACATTACCTTCTGGAATTTCACGCTGCCGGTGATGACCGTGGCGCTCTACGGGATGGGCTACATCGCCCGCATCACACGCGCCTCGATGACCGAGGTGATGACCCAGCAATATATCCGCACCGCGAGCCTGAAAGGCGTCAGCTTCTCGAACATCGTCATCAAACACGCACTGCGCAACGCGCTGATCGCGCCCTTTACCGTCATCATGCTGCAAATTCCGTGGCTTCTGAACGGCGTGGTGATTTCCGAGGTGCTGTTCAGCTATCCGGGCTTTGGCTGGACGCTGTATGAGGCGGCGGTCAACAATGACATCGAATTGCTGCTGGCCTCATCGGTCGTCGCGGTGGTCGTGGTTCTGATTACACAGCTGATTTCCGACATCGGCTATGTGTATCTGAACCCGCGCATCCGTATTTCTTAAGGAGAGCTGAGCATGGAACCCCTTGGCTGGCTCGAAATCATCGCGCGCATCGCGCAGCAGTTGCTGCCCGTCTGGATCGCGCTTGTCATCACCTTTGCCCTGTCGATCCGCCTCAAGCGGCGGCTGGGCCTTTACGGAAAGCTGTTCGATTCGAATGTCGGCATGATCGGTTTCGCGATCGTCATGTTCTGGCTGTTCGCCGCCTTCTTCGCCGACTGGATCGTGACCCATGATCCGCTGGGCCAGGTCAGCGGGTTGCGCAATGCCTCGCCGGGCGAGGCGCTGCGCAGTCCGGGGGACATGTATCCCTATTACCTGCTGGGCGGCGACAGCCTGGCGCGCGACGTGTTTTCGCGCGCAATCATGGGGGCACGAGAAGTGCTGCGCATCGCGCCCTTCGCGGCGATGATCTCGTTCATGATCGGTATTTCGCTGGGCCTGCCGGCCGGGTATTTCACCGGCAAGCTGGATACCGGTCTGACCTTCCTGGCCAACCTGGTTCTGGCCTTCCCGGTGATCTTGCTGTTCTTCCTGCTGGTCGCGCCCGAAATCCAGAACACGCTGATCCCCAAGGTGATGGCGGGGATCCTGTTCATCGCGCCGATCCTGTTCGTCACGGTGCTGCTCAACAGCCGGTTCTTTACCCAGCCGGCAAAGCGCAACCTCTATGTCAGCGTGGTGCTGCTGTTTGGCGCCTGGGCCTATATCGGGCTGGTGTTCAACGCGGATCCGGTGGGCATCTGGGGCATGTCCCCCAACCTGCTGAACGTGTTCGTGGCGGTGGTGTTCGTCAACTCGCCCACGGTGTTCAGGATCGTGCGCGGCATAACGCTGGACATCAAGACCCGCGACTACGTCGCCGCCGCCCAGACCCGGGGCGAAGGCGCGTGGTATATCATGCTGTGGGAGATCCTTCCCAACGCGCGCGGGCCGCTGATCGTCGATTTCTGCCTGCGCATCGGCTACACCACGATCCTTCTGGGAACGCTGGGCTTCTTTGGCCTGGGCGTGTCGCCCGAAAGCCCTGACTGGGGTTCGACCATCAACGCGGGCCGTCGTCTGCTGTCGGTCTATCCGACCCCGGCACTGGTGCCGGCGCTTTCGCTGATGAGCCTCGTTCTGGGCCTCAACCTGCTGGCCGACGGCCTGCGTGAAGAAAGCCTGAAGGACTGATGCGGGCCGCCTGCCTCCATCATCTGTCCGAAAATATCCCACGGGGGTCCGGGGGTGTGAAACCCCCGGTTCCGCCGCCTTCCAACGGGAGACCGC
>CAJQNQ010000205.1 GCA_905479725.1 uncultured Paracoccaceae bacterium
CGCCGGGACCAAGGGTTCCCTCAAATGGATGCAGCGCGCGGTTCATCGCGCGCCGGGCCTGTTGCAACCCGCAACCCTGCCGCCGCTTCGCTGGGTTTCGCCCCTGGCGGATGACGGGTATGCCGAGTATCGCGATGCCGCGTTTCTGGACCTGCTTGGATTGGGGCGGCTGTCGCCTGACCTCGCCGCGTTCTGGCCCCGCCGGGGCCCGCAATGGGACGGCTTGGCGGTGTTCGAGGACGGCGTTGTGCTGGCCGAGGCCAAGGCGCATGTTCCGGAACTCGGCAGCCCGCCCAGCGCGGCCGGCCCGCAATCGCTGATCCGCATATGCGATGCCTTTGCCCAGGTGCAGGCCGCGCTGGGCCTGGCGCCGCGCGACTGGCACCGGCAGTTCTATCAATACGCCAACCGACTGGCGCATCTTTGGTGGCTCCGCGATTGCGGCGTCAATGCCCATCTGGTGCTGATCGGGTTTGTCGGGGATGACGCGGTCCAGGGCCCTAAGCAGGCAACGGACTGGCAAGCGGCCTATCGCCGCGCCGATACGGCGCTGGGCCTGCCGGCCACCGTGTCACTGATGCAGCACATCCACCATGTATACCCCGATGTCAGGAACCTGGACGCGGTCACCCTGGCGGATAGCTGAATGCCCGAACGCCCTCGCGCTCACGGTTCGGCGGAATAGCGCTGCTCCAGCACGTCGAACGGCACGCCCGGGTCATCCTTGGCGCAGCGGATCACCAGCGAGGTCTTGACGCTGTCCACATTCTCGGCGGCCAGCAGATCCTCGGTCAGGAAGCTTTGAAAGCTGCTCAGATCCGGCGCCACGCATTTCAGGATGAAATCGATCTCGCCGTTCAGCATGTGACACTCGCGCACCAGCGACCAGCCCCGGCAACGGTCCTCGAAGGCGCGCAGATCCGCCTCGTTCTGCCGATGCAGCCCGACCATGGCGAAAACCTGCACCTCGAACCCCAGCTCGCGCACATCGACGCGCGCATGGTACCCCTGGATATACCCCGCCTCCTCCAAGGTGCGCACACGGCGCAGGCAGGGCGGCGCCGAAATCCCCACACGTCTGGCCAATTCCACATTGGTCATGCGGCCATCGGCCTGAAGCTCGGCCAGAATCATGCGGTCGATAGGATCAAGTTTTGCGCCGGGCATGGGGTGCCAGCCTCCTGTCTGCTTTGCGCTTATGTAGGCGCGATCCATGGATTGCGCAATATTATTTCGCGCTCGGGAAATATTTGTTCCGAAGCGATCGCTCGGCCCCCATCAGCGCCGAGACCACTGCGCCTTGCCTTTGCCCGCCCCCAGACGATACACGAAACCCGGCCCTTGCAGCCCGCGCCGCCGCGCCTACATGCAAGATCACGATTTTGTAAGGAGCGCCCGATGCCCGATCCCGTCCACACCCGCCTGCTGATCGTCGGATCAGGCCCCGCTGGGTACACCGCAGCGGTCTACGCCGCCCGCGCCATGCTGAACCCCGTTCTGGTCCAGGGCATGGAGCCGGGCGGCCAGTTGACCATGACCACCGATGTCGAAAACTGGCCCGGCGACACTTCAGTCATGGGGCCGGACCTGATGGTGCGCATGGAAGCCCATGCCCGCGAAACCGGCGCCCAGATCATCAACGATGTCATCACCGAACTGGACCTGTCCAAACGCCCCTTCACGGCGCAATCCGACAGTGGAACCGTTTACACCGCCGATGCCCTGGTGCTGGCCACCGGGGCCCAGGCCAAATGGCTGGGTCTGCCGTCCGAAGAAAAATTCAAGGGATTCGGCGTGTCCGCCTGCGCCACCTGTGATGGATTCTTCTACCGCGGCAAGGAAATCGTCGTGGTCGGCGGCGGCAACACGGCGGTCGAAGAAGCCCTGTTCCTGACCAATTTTGCCTCCAGGGTGACGCTGGTGCACCGCCGCGACAGCCTGCGCGCCGAAAAGATCCTGCAAGACCGCCTGTTCAAGCATCCCAAGATCGAGGTGCTGTGGGACCACGAAATCATCGAGGTCGAAGGCACCGAAGCCCCGCTCGGCGTGACCGGCGTCAAGGCCCGCCACGTCAAGTCCGGCGCGACGCAAACTCTGCCCTGCGAAGGCTTCTTTGTCGCCATCGGCCACGCGCCGTCCTCGGAACTGGTCAAGGACCAATTGCGCCTGCACGCGGGCACCTATGTCTGGGTGGAGCCGGGCACCACCAGAACTTCGATCGAGGGCGTGTTCGCGGCTGGCGATCTGACGGACCACACCTACCGCCAGGCCGTGACCTCAGCCGGGATGGGCTGCATGGCCGCGCTGGACGCGGAAAGCTGGCTCTCCGCGCAGGACTGACCGGGCGCCTCTGCCCTTCAACTTGCCCCCTTCATCTTGCCCCCTTCATCTTGCTGGCAAATACTCGCCGGGGTGAAGGGGCCGGCCCTGGCAAGGGACGGCTCCGAGGGGGCGGCAGCCCCCTTTTCCTACCCGACGATCCGCTCCAACGGATCATAGCGCAGCCCGCCCACATCTCCGAAGGCGATCGCCGGCAGGCTGTCGGGCTTGAACCGCACGGCGCGCAATTCGTCCGGTGTTACCCAGCGATGCCGGTTCACCACACCCTCGGGATCGGACCAGTCGCCCCCTATCGGCCAGCCCGTGACCGCCGCGAAAAAGAAAAGCTCCACCTGATGGAAACCCCGCTCGGGGTCGTGGAATTCGTTGACCAGACAGGGCGCACCGACAGTGATCGCCAGCCCGGTCTCCTCGAACACCTCGCGGATCAGATTGTCGGGCAGCGATGCACCCCGCTCGACCCCGCCGCCCGGCAGGCACCACAGATCGCTCACCTGCCCGGGATAGGCATTGACGATCAGCACCCGGTCCTTGCGCCGGATCACCGCGCGCACCGCCAGTCTTGGTCCTCGCGTCATCGTGTCCCCTTCTTCATCGTGACGTGGCATCAATCCGGTTTGGTTATGCCACCGCATCCCTTATATTCACAAATATGAAACCGCTCGCCTTTCTCCTGTCTCTGATCACCGCCAGCATGGCCAGCGCCAGCACCGACACCGACACCGGCGCCACCGCAAGCTCTGGAACCAGCGGCGCGGAATGCGTGGTGCTGCTTCACGGGCTGGGCCGCACCGACGCCTCGATGCGTCTGCTTCAAGAGGTGCTGGAGTTCCACGGCTACCGGGTGATCAATGACGGATACCCGTCGCAGGACGCGCCGATCAGCGAACTCGTCACCTATGTCGAACGCTCGGCGGCGCGATGCGGCGATGCGCGCCTGAATTTCGTCACGCATTCGCTGGGCGGCATTCTGGTGCGTGCCTGGCTGGCCAATGGCCTGCCGCCCAATCTGGGCCGGGTGGTTATGCTCGCCCCGCCAAACCGGGGATCCGAAATCGTCGACACGCTGTCCGAAAACGATACCCTGCGCCGGGCGATGATCTGGATCAACGGACCCGCCGTGCCGGAACTGGGCACCGGAAGCGGATCGGTTCCCAATTCTCTGCCCCCTTCGGTGGATTTCGAACTGGGCGTGATCGCCGGCGATCTGCCGATCAACCCGCTCGGCTCTTTCGTGATCGACGGGCCCAATGACGGCACCGTGTCGGTGGAAAGCACACGGATTGACGGGATGGCCGACCACATCGTTCTGAACACCACGCATTCGCTCATCATGCTGAACCCTCTGGTCATCGCCGAGGTGCTGGAATTTCTGCGCAACGGCGTTTTCGACCACGGCATCACCCTGCCCGCCGCGCTGCGCAAGCTGGCCAATCCCTGACCACCCGCGCGGAACGCCCAAACGGCCAGCAGCGGGCCAAGGGCCCGCTGCTGGCTTGTCGCGTGATCCGGGCGCGCGCAGCGCGCGGCCGGATCTCCGTTTCAGACCGAGGGTCCGGTAAGCTTCAGGCCCATTCCCAGGCCACGGTGAAACTGTCCAGCAGATCGACGACCTTCTCGTCATCCACCTCGCCGGTGCGTTCGATCCGGGCCACCAGCCCGCGACGCTTGTCCTCGATCACCTCGACCACAGAGACCGCCAGACCGGCCTTCGCGAATTCCTCGGTATAGACCCGCGTGATCGCCATGCGGCGCAGATCGGGCTTGAACACCTTGCCGACGGCGGTCTTGGGCAATTCGGCCATCACCTCGATATGCTTGGGGGTTGCGGCGCGTTCGGGCACGCGGTCGGCGGCATGGTGCAGCAATGCGCC
Organism: uncultured Paracoccaceae bacterium; assembly: GCA_905479725.1. GTDB lineage: Bacteria > Pseudomonadota > Alphaproteobacteria > Rhodobacterales > Rhodobacteraceae > Pararhodobacter. Next base: position 4,215 of record CAJQNQ010000205.1, read on the forward strand.
GGGGGTGACCGTCGCGCCTTCGACCAGTTCCACATAGGCACAGGGCAATTCGCCCGCCACCATATCGGGCTGGCCGATCGCCCCGGCAAAGCCCACTGCCGGGTGGCTCAGCAATGCTTCCTCGATCATCGCCGGGTCGATATTATGCCCGCCCCGAATAATCAGATCCTTGGCGCGGCCGGTGATCCACAGGTAGCCATCGGCGTCGACCCGCCCCAGATCGCCGGTGCGCAGATGTGTGCCATAGGCAAACAGCCCCGCATTCTTGTCGGCCTCGGTATAGGTGTTGCCCGGCCAGACACCCGGATTGGCCACGCAGATTTCACCCACCTCGTCGACGCCCATTTCCTTGGTCACGGTGCCCTCGGCATCGCAGTTCAGGATCTTCACGTCGCAATAGGGGAACGGGATACCAACCGAGCCGATCTTCTTTTCGCCATCCGCCGGGTTCGCCGACACCAGGCACGTGGCCTCGGTCAGCCCGTAGCCCTCGACGATCTGCACGCCGGTGGCTTCCTCGAATCGCTTGTACAGTTCCACCGGCAGCGCGGCCGAGCCCGAGAACCCGTTGCGCAGGCTGCTGATATCGGCGTTCACCTTGCGCTGCATCAGCGCCGACAGCGCCGTCGGCACAGTGATGATGAAGCTGGCCTGCCAGCGTTCCACCAGTTTCCAGAAATTGTCGAACACCCCGTCACCCCGGTAGCCCTGCGGCGTGGGAAAAACGGTGTGCGCCCCCGCGCAGATCGCCGACATCATCACCGGATAGGCGGCAAAGACGTGGAACAGCGGCAGCGGACACAGGATGGTATCGTCCGGGCCCAGAAGCGTCGTTTCGCCGATCCAGCCGTTATACAGCAGCCCGGACGCCTTGTGCTGCGCGACCTTCGGCGTGCCCGTGGTGCCGCCGGTGTGGAAATAGGCGCAGACCCGGTCCTCGCCGCTTTGATCGAAGGTCAGGTGCTGATCGGAATGCTTGGCCATTTCCACGGCGAACCTGTGCACGCGGGCGGTATGGTGCACCTCGTTCTTGGGGCGGATCATCGGCACGATGTATTTCTTCAGACCGGTCAGGTATCGGTTGAGATCGATCTCGATGACATGCTTGACATCCGGCGCGTTGGCGACGGCTTCGGATACCTTTTGCGCCACGTCGGTCTTGGGAAAGGCACGCAGCGTGACCACCACCTTGGCCTTGGTCTCGCGCAGGATGCCGGCGATCTTTTCGGGCTCCAGCAGCGGGTTGATCGGATTGACGATGCCCGCGGTCATGGCGCCGAACAGGGTGATCGCGGTTTCATTGATCGTTGGCAGGACATAGGCGACCGTGTCGCCTTCCTTCACCCCCAGGGCGCGGAACATGTTGGCCGCCTGCGTGACCTTGGCGTGAAACTGTTCCCAGGTCAGCGTCTCGGCCCTGGCGCCGTCGTCGGCGAACATCTGGAACGATACCGCCTTGCCCTTGCCATGCAGGTGGCGGGTGCGGGTGATCTGGTCGTAGACCGATACCGGCATGTCCCGTTCCGACCAGGGCATCTGGTTCTGGATGGCATCGCGATCGGCGACGGTCGCATAGGTCTGCGTCATTTCTGGTTTTCCTCCCCAGCGCTTATTTTGTTGCGCATATGGGGCCAGACTGACCGTTTTACCAGATCAAAGCAATCGGCAGGCAGATTGCCCTTGCGTCGGATTACGCCAATTCGCCAGGCATTCCGTCGGTGAACTGCAACCGCGCGAGCCGCGCATACAGCCCGTCCTGGCCGACCAGTTCGGCATGGCTGCCCTCGGCGACGATGCGACCGCCATCGAAAACCACAATCCGGTCGGCCTTGCGCACGGTTGCCAGCCGGTGCGCGACCACCAGTGTCGTGCGGCCCTCCGACAGCCGGTCAACCGCGTCCTGCACGGCGCGTTCGCTTTCGGCGTCCAGCGCCGATGTCGCCTCGTCCAGCAACAGGACCGGCGCGTCGCGCAGGATCGCGCGGGCGATGGCAATGCGCTGCTTTTGCCCGCCCGACAGCATCACGCCGCGTTCTCCCAGCTGGGAGTCATAGCCATCCGGCAGCGCAGCGATGAAGTCATGCGCGGCGGCGGCGCGCGCGGCCTCGGTGATCTCGGCATCGCTGGCTTCGGGGCGCCCGAAGCGGATGTTTTCGCGCGCGGTCGTGGCGAAGATCACCGGATCCTGCGGCACCAGCGCCATGGCCCCGCGCAGATCCGTGCGCGTCAGATCGCGCAGGTCAACGCCGTCCAGCGTGATCCGGCCTTCCTGCGGGTCATAGAACCGCATCAGAAGCTGGATGATCGTGGACTTCCCCGCACCCGACGGGCCGACCAGCGCAATCGTCTCGCCAGGGGCCGCGCGCAGGGAAATGCCATCCAGCGCCGATTGCCCCGGGCGCGACGGGTAGTGAAACTGCACCCCTTCGAACGCCACTGCCCCGGCTACGGGTGACGGCAGAGCACGGGGCGCGGCCGGATCCTGCACGGTGTCCGTGGCGTCCAGCAATTCGATCAGCCGTTCCGTTGCGCCCGCCGCGCGTTGCAGTTCCCCCCAGATTTCCGACAACGCGCCCACGGCCCCCGCGACCAGCACCGAATAGATGACGAACTGCACCAGTTCGCCAATCGACATCGTGCCCGCGCGCACATCCATCGCACCGATCCACAGCACACCGACAACCCCGGCAAACACCAGCGCGATGATGATCACCGTCATCGCCGCACGCGTCAGGATCCGGATCATCGCCACGTCGAAGGATTTCTCTGTCACCTCGTCAAACGCGGCGATGGAACGCGGCTCATGGGTGAAGGCCTGAACGGTTTGCGCCGCGCCCAGAGCTTCCGAGGCGTTGCCGCTGCTGGCGGCGATCCAGTCCTGGTTCTCGCGGCTCAGCCGGCGCAGGCGGCGACCCAGCACCACGATGGGCACGATCACGGCGGGCACCAGCAGCAGCACCAATCCCGTCAGCTTGGGCGATGTCAGCGCCAGCAGGGCCAGACCGCCGAACAGCATCAACACGTTGCGCAGCGCGACGGAAACCGACGAGCCGACAATCGACTGGATCAGCGTGGTGTCGGTGGTCAGGCGCGACAGGACTTCGCCGGACATGATGCGCTCGTAGAATGCGGGCGACATGCGGATTACCCGGGCGAACAGCGCCTTGCGGATGTCGGCCACCACGCGCTCGCCCAGCCGCGTAACCATGTAATAACGAAACCCGGTGCCCAGCGCCAACAGCCCGGCCAGGCCCAGCGCGGCGGTGAAATACAGGTTCAGCAAGGGCAATTCGCCGGCGTCGAAACTGTCGACGACACGGCGCACGGCCAGCGGAAGGGACAGCGAAACACTGGCCGTCACAACCAGCGCAACAAGCGACCCAAGAAGCAGCCCCTTGTAAACGCTCAGAAAAGGCCAAAGGCCGGCCAAAGACCCCACCTTGCGGGACGGTGTGCGATCTTCGGCTTGCGAAACGTCTGTCATATCTGGCGGGTCCTGCATAACGGCAACTCTTGGCTTTAGGGCAGCCACCCCGATTTCGCAACCCGCGCGGGGATTCACGCCGGGATTGCGCGGATGGGCGGATTGTCGCGCCTTCACGCGCGGCTTTCGGTTTGGTGATCGCGCGGCAGCTTGTTGCGGATGGCGTGGCGGGGCACTCTGGGCGCATTCAACCCGCCGGAGTTTTCATGCCATGCCGTTTCCCACAGGATTTCCATTTCGACGCGCCACCGCCCTGGCCCTGGGCGGGCTGGTGCTGGCGGGTTCCGTATCCGCGCAGACCGCCATCCGCGGTGTCACCTTGTCGACCGCCGGCCTGGCGATGATCGAGGCCACCGCCCGGATGGGCGAGGCGCCCGTCACCCTGTCCATCGCGCGCGATGAGATCGACGACTTCCTGAAAAGCCTGTGGGTTGTCGATCCCGCCGGGGCGGTGCCCTTCGTCACCCTGACCGGCCCCGGATCGTTCGAGGACAGTTTCGCCCGTTTCCCGTTTGGCCCGCAGGACGTGACGGACCCGGCGCGCCTGCTGACCACGATGATCGGCGCGCCGCTGATCGTCGAGCGGCGCGGCGAGACCTGGGAAGGGCTGAACATGGGGGTCAGTCAACGCCCCTGCGCGGACAGCACCTGCAACGTGCTGAACCTGCAATCCGATGATGGCGCGCTGCGCGGCTTTGTCATGGATGACGCGTTGAGCGTCCGGTTCGCCGATGACACGGATCAGGCGACGCTGACGGCAGCGCTGCGCGCGTGGCGCGGATCGGCGAACCCGCGCCGCGTGGAACTGACGCTGGGGTCGGACGATCCCGCAGACCGCGAAGTCGGGCTGATCTATCTGCAAAACGCCCCCTTGTGGCGCACCGCATGGCGCGCCGTGGATACGCCCGAAGGCATCCGGCTGATCGGCTGGGCCGTGGTGGAAAACACCACCGGGATTGACTGGCAAGACATTGACCTGACCCTCGCCACCGGGTCGGTGCGCGCCATTCAAGCGCGGCTCTATGAGCGGCGTTATGCCAACCGTGAGCAGGCACTCGACGGCATGCCCGCCCCTGCACCGATGATCATGCAAAGCCGCGCCGTGGGGGCCATCGCCGCCGAGGCCGCGCCGGTATTTGAGCTGATGTCCGATAGCTCAGCGGCGATGCAGGTCACCGCCGATGACGGCGACAGCTTCAGCCGCTTCACGCTGGGCACTCCCGTCACCTTGGCAGCGGGCCAAATGATGAGCGTGCCGTTCCTGTC
>CAJQNQ010000206.1 GCA_905479725.1 uncultured Paracoccaceae bacterium
TGCCGATCGCGTTCCAGGTCCAGACGGTATGGGCGTTGAGCGCATCCATCCGCGCCACCGGCAGCTTGATGCGCCCGTTGGCCGAGCTGAGATAGGCCCAGTCGCCGTCCTGAAAGCCGTGTTGCTGCCAGACCTCGCCCGAGACATAGAGCGGGTTCATCCCGTGGATCTGGCGCAGCCAGGCGTTTTGCGAGCCCCAGCTGTGATACATCGCCGCCGGGCGTTGGGTCAGGGCATGGAGCGGGTAGTCGGCCAGGTCGACGCGGGTTTCCTCGAAGGGTTGATACCAGATCGGAAGCGGATCGAGCGTCTCGCGGATCCGGGCGCGCAGGTGATCGGGGGGCTGACGCTCGCCATGGCCTTCGGCGGCCAATTGGAATTTGCGCAGGGGTTCCAGGTAGAGGTTGAAGATGTAGGGCGCGGGGACGTCATAGATGCCGCGTTCCACGGCCCAGTCCTGATAGGCCGCGTTCCAGGGTTTGAAGAACAGGGCCTCGTCCGGGATATGGGCGCTGAAGAACCCGCCGTTGTCGATGTAGCGCTGGATCTGGTCGGGGTTGGGTTCGCCGCGCCCGGCGCCGTCGCCGTTGCCGCGCCAGCCGGCCAGCGGGCCGACGCCCGGGCGGCGCTGGTGGTTGGTGATGTAGTCGGCGTAATCGGCGAATTTGGCGCTGCCGTCCTCGTTGACCATCCCGGGCAGGCCGAGCCGCGCGCCCAGATCCAGCAGCACCGACTGAAAGCCGCGCACGTCGCGGTCGGGCTCGACCACCGGCCAGCGGATGGCGTCGTTCATGCTGTCGGGCTCGCCGATCGGGCGATCCAGCAGGCTGATGCAATCGTGGCGTTCCAGATAGGTTGTGTCGGGCAGGATCAGGTCGGCGAAGGCAACCATTTCCGAAGAATAGGCATCGGAATAGAGGATGTTCGGGATGACATAGTCGCCGTTTTCGTCCGTGTCGGTGAGCATGCGCATCACCTCGGACGTGTTCATCGACGAATTCCACGCCATGTTCGCCATGTAAAGGAACAGCGTGTCGATCTTGTAGGGATCGCCGGCATGGGCGTTGGAGATAACCATATGCATCATGCCATGTGCCGAGAGCGGGTTTTCCCAGGTGAACGCCTTGTCGATGCGCCGGGCGGTGTTGTCATCGTTGATCAAAAGGTGTTCGGGGCCCATCGGATAGCCCAGATGGGGGCCGTCCAGCGGCTTGCCGGGGGTCACGCCGGCATGAGGCTTGGGATGGGCCTCGGGCGGTTTGGGGTAGGGCGGTTTGAACCGGTAGCCGCCGGGGGTCTCGATCGAGCCCAGCAGGATTTGCAGCATGTGCAGCGCGCGGCAGGTCTGGAAGCCGTTGGAATGGGCGCTGATGCCGCGCATCGCGTGGAAGCTGACGGGGCGACCCACCATCTTGTCATGCTTTTCGCCCCGAAAATCGGTCCAGGGCTGGTCGATGGTGATTTCTTCCTCGAACGCGACGCGGCCCAGTTCGGCGGCGACGGCGCGGATCCTGTCGGCGGGGATGCCGCAGCGCTCGGCCACGGCCTCGGGCGCGTAGTCGTCGGACAGGTAGCGTTCGGCCATCAGGCGCAGAGCGGTCTTGTTGCCCTGCCATTCGGCGGCGGGCTCGGGCTGCACGCCTTTGGCGTTCCACGGCGCGGGTTTCCCGGTGCGGCGGTCCAGAACCAGCGGCGTGCCGGCCTCGTCGCGCAGGAACAGGCCCTTTTCGGCGCCCTCGGTCCCGTTCACCAGATACGGCGCATTGGTGTAGCGGATCAGGTAGTCCAGGTCGATCTTGCCGGCCTTGAACAGCTCGTGCACCAGCGACAGGATGAACAGCCCGTCGGTGCCCGGTGTCACCCCCAGCCAGTCATCGGCCACCGCGTTGTAGCCTGTGCGCACCGGGTTCACGGCGATGATCCGCGCGCCGTGTTCCTTCAGCCGGCCCAGGCCCATCTTGATCGGGTTGCTGTCATGGTCCTCGGCCACGCCGAAGATCATGAACAGCTTGGTGCGTTCCCAATCCGGCTGGCCGAATTCCCAAAACGCGCCGCCCATCGTGTAGATACCCGCCGCGGCCATGTTGACGCTGCAAAACCCGCCATGCGCGGCGTAATTGGGTGTGCCGTAAGCCTGCGCCCACCAGCCTGTCAGGCTTTGCGACTGGTCGCGCCCGGTGAAGAAGGCCAGCTTTTCGGGCGCCGTTTCGCGCAGCGGCTTGAGCCAGGACACGGCGGTTTCCAGCGCCTCGTCCCAGCTGATTTCCTTGAATTCCCCGGATCCGCGAGGGCCCACCCGCTTCAGGGGCTTGCGCAAACGTGCCGGGCTGAGGTGCTGCATGATGCCCGCCGACCCCTTGGCGCACAGAACGCCCTTGTTGATCGGATGATCGCGGTTGCCCTCGATATAGGCGACCTCTTGCGTGCCGTCCGCTGCGGTCTTCAAATGCACGTTGATGCCGCAACGGCAGGCACACATGTAGCAGGTTGTTTGGCGGATCTCATCGGAGATCCTGGGAGACAAATCTGCCCGGGGCTGCTGGTTCATCGTTCCCTCCCTGCCGATGTAAGCGCTTTCATCGGGGACCTTATTGCGTTCATTCCCCATTTGTCCACGGCAATCTAGGGCCAGATATAGCGGGCGCTTATATCCAGCGCAATCACCGCCCCGGAAAAAGCCGCGCGACCTGCCCTTGCAGGGGTGTGAGCGGCGGGCTAAGTCTGTGGCAAGGTTTGCCCCCTAACACTGTGGCACCACCCGCCAGCAACGAGGCCCGAGCATGCGCGATCCGATCGAAACCTACATGAATCTTGTTCCCATGGTGGTCGAACAGACCAGCCGCGGCGAACGTGCCTATGACATTTTTTCCCGCCTGCTGAAGGAACGGATCATCTTTGTTACCGGTCCGGTGCATGACGGCATGGCCACGCTGATTGTCGCGCAGCTGCTGCACCTGGAGGCGGAAAACCCGTCGAAGGAAATTTCGATGTATATCAACAGCCCCGGCGGCGTGGTGACGGCCGGTCTGTCGATTTATGACACGATGCAATACATCAAGCCCAAGGTGTCCACGCTGGTCGTGGGGCAGGCGGCGTCGATGGGGTCGCTGCTGTTGACCGCCGGGGAAAAGGGGATGCGTTTCTCGCTGCCCAACAGCCGGATCATGGTGCACCAGCCATCCGGCGGGTTTCAGGGGCAGGCGACGGACATTTCGATCCATGCACGCGAAATCCTGGAACTGAAGGACCGGTTGAACAACATCTATGTCAAGCACACCGGTCAGACCCTGAAAAAGGTCGAGAACGCGCTGGAGCGGGACAATTTCATGACCGCCGAGGACGCCAAGTCCTGGGGGCTGATCGACGAGATCGTCGAAAGCCGCAACAAGGACGAAACGCCGGCAAGCTAAGGCGCGCGCGGGTCGGGTGCATTTTGCCATTGTTCCCGGCCCGCTCGTGGCCTAACCTTCGCCACAAAGGCCCGTCAGAAGGCCCCCACGGAATCCGAGCACGAGGTGTCGAATGGCCAATTCCTCTGGCAATGACAGCAAGAACACGTTGTATTGCTCCTTTTGCGGCAAAAGCCAGCATGAGGTGCGAAAACTGATTGCGGGACCGACCGTGTTCATCTGCGATGAATGTGTCGAGCTGTGCATGGACATCATCCGCGAGGAGACCAAGGGCTCTGGCTTCAAATCGGCGGATGGGGTGCCCACGCCGCTGGATATCTGCAAGGTCCTGGACGACTATGTGATCGGGCAGGAACGCGCCAAGCGTGTGCTGTCGGTTGCGGTCCACAACCATTACAAGCGTCTGAGCTTCTCGGGCGCCGGAAAATCCGGCGATGTGGAGCTGTCGAAATCCAACATCCTGCTGATCGGCCCCACCGGCTGCGGCAAGACGCTGCTGGCCCAGACGCTGGCGCGTATTCTGGATGTGCCCTTCACCATGGCCGATGCGACCACGCTGACGGAAGCCGGCTATGTCGGCGAGGACGTGGAAAACATCATCCTGAAGCTGTTGCAATCGTCGGAATACAATGTCGAACGCGCGCAGCGCGGCATCGTTTATATCGACGAGGTCGACAAGATCACCCGCAAGTCAGACAACCCGTCGATTACCCGCGATGTCTCGGGCGAGGGGGTTCAGCAGGCGCTCTTGAAGCTGATGGAGGGCACCGTGGCCAGCGTGCCGCCGCAGGGCGGGCGCAAGCATCCTCAGCAGGAATTCCTGCAGGTGGACACCACGAATATCCTGTTCATCTGCGGCGGCGCCTTCGCCGGGCTGGAGCGGATCATCTCGCAGCGCAACAAGGGCTCGGCGATCGGCTTTGGCGCGGACGTCAAGGACGAAAGCAAGCAGACCATCGGTGACAGCCTGAAATTGCTGGAGCCCGAAGACCTGTTGAAGTTTGGCCTGATCCCGGAATTTGTCGGCCGGCTGCCGGTTATCGCCACGCTGACCGACCTGGACGAGGATGCGCTGGTGACGATCCTGTCCGAGCCCAAGAATGCGCTGGTCAAGCAGTATCAGCGCCTGTTCGAAATCGAAGGCGCGCAACTGACCTTTACCGAGGACGCCCTGCGCGCCATTGCCCGCCGCGCGATCGAGCGCAAGACCGGTGCGCGCGGGCTGCGGTCGATCATGGAGGACATCCTGCTGGACACCATGTTCGACCTGCCGGGGCTGGAGAATATCGAAGAGGTTGTGGTCAACGAAGAGGCGGTTGCCTCGGGGGCGCATCCGCTCTTGATCTATACCGACGCCAAGGCGCAAAGCGCTTCGTCGGTCGGCTGAACCGGGTTGAAAATATGACATTGCACCGCCCCGACGAGTGATCGCCGGGGCGGTGCATTTTGTGGTGCATGAAAATCCGGGCACAAGATCGTCCAAGGCGAAAAATGTCAGACATACATTTGCCAGACATTTAGTCCCTGCATGACCTACTTGAAATCCTGAACCTTTTTCCGTTCCACCTCGATCACCCGTGGACCTTGTCCACTGGCAACCAGCGCCGGAAGCTCGGTTTCGCTGCAAATGTCGTAGCGCAGCCCGGATGCCTTAGCCAGCGTGTCGAAATCCGGCGCGGTCGGGGTGCAGCCCAGGACCTCGGTGTTCGCGTCGATCATCGACTGGGCGATTTCGCCGTAGCCGTGGTTGTTGAAAACGATGAAGGTGATGTCCAGTTCTTCGTCCAACGCCGTGCGCAACTCGCCGGGGTGGAACATCAACCCGCCATCTCCGACCAGGCAAAGGACGCGCCGTTCCGGCCGCGCCAGGGCGGCGCCGACGGCGGCGCCCATGGCAAAGCCCAGGGCACCGTAGCCGGTGGCCGCGTTGAACCAGCCGCCGGGCAGGTCATGGCTGTAACAAAGGTTGCCGGCATAGACGGTCTGCGTGGAATCCCCCACCATGATTGCGCCGGGAACCGCGTCGCGCAACGCGTCGAGCAGCGACACTTCGGCCTGATAGGCCGGTGTCAGCTCTGCCCGGGCATCGGCGCGGGCTTGCGCGGCGCGCTCGGCACCTTTTTCGGCCATGCGCGGGGGGTGAAGCTTGGGCAACAGCGCGGCCACATCCGCCTGAAGGGTCAGCGCCGCGTTGTGCCGCGCCAGCTGCGCGCCGTCGATATCGACGCGGATCAGCCTTTGCTGCGCGACCTCGAACGGGCCGGTCCCATACATGTCGTAATCCGTCGGCCCCATTTCAGACCCGGCGACCAGCACCAGATCGGCGCCGTGCACCAGGGCGCGCACCGCGTTCAGGCTGGGGCTGGCGGGCACGGCCAGCGGATGGCGGTGCATCAGGCCGCGCGCGTTGGCGGTCAGCACCACCGGCGCGCCCATCGCCTCGGCCAGGGCCTGCAATTCGGCCCCGGCCTTGCGGCATCCGCCGCCGGCCAGGATCACCGGGCGCTTGGCCATGCGGATCCGGCCCAGGGCCTTCGCCGGGTCCGGCAAGCCGGGGGCCGGGGCGGCCGGTGCCGTGGCCGGCGGCGCGGGGCTGGCCATCAGATCCAGCGGGATCTGCAGATGCACGGGGCCGCCCCGGCCCGAGGTCAGGGCCCGTCCGGCCTGCGCCAGAAGGCCGGGAAGCGCCTTGGGATCTTCCAGATGCAGGGCCGGCCCCAGAACGCGGGTCAGGGCGCGCTGATCGGGCAACTCATGCAGATACCCCAACCCGCGCCCCAGCGTTTCGCGCTGATTGACGCCCGAGATGACCAGCATCGGCACACTGTCGGCGCGTGCCTGCGCCATCGGTGTCAACATGTTGGTCACGCCGGGCCCGGTAATCACCAGCGCCACCCCGAACCGCCCCGAAGCCCGCGCATAGCCATCGGCCATGAAGCCCGCGCCCGCCTCGTGGCGCGGCGTGACGTGACGGATGCCAGACCCGGGCAACGCGCGATACAGTTCGATCGTGTGCACGCCGGGGATGCCGAACATGACATCGACCCCCAT
>CAJQNQ010000207.1 GCA_905479725.1 uncultured Paracoccaceae bacterium
TGGACGGCGCCAAGATTGCCACGATTCCCGCCGCCGTAAAGCGCCGCGTCGGTGTTCAGCGCCTCGGCCCAGGCGCCACCCTGCGGCAAGCCCAGCGTCCAGCGGCGCTCGACCGGGGTGAAATTGCTGACGACGGCGACCGGGCGCTGCCCGTCCATGCCCTTGCGCACCCAGGAAAAGACGCTTTCTTCGCGGGATTCCAGATCAACCCAGGCAAAACCCGCCGGATCACAATCCAGCGCGTGAAGGCCGGGTTCGGCGCGGTAGAGCGTGTTCAGGTCGCGCACCAGGCGTTGCAACCCGGCATGGGCCGGATCGTGCAGCAGACCCCAGTCCAGTTGCTGGTCGTGGTTCCATTCATGGCCCTGACCCAGTTCGCAGCCCATGAACAGCAGCTTCTTGCCCGGATGGCCCCACATGAACCCGTAATAGGCGCGCAGGTTGGCCAGCTTGGCGGCGTGGTCGCCGGGCATCTTTTCCAACATGCTGCCCTTGCCATGCACCACTTCGTCATGGCTGATCGGCAGGACGTAGTTTTCGCTGAACCCGTAGACCAGGCCAAAGGTCATCAGGTCATGATGATAGCGGCGATGGACCGGATCCTGCTCGATATAGCGCAGGGTGTCGTTCATCCAGCCCATGTTCCACTTGAACCCGAAGCCCAGCCCGCCGTTGTGCACGGGCGTCGTCACGCCCGGCCAGGCGGTGCTTTCCTCGGCCACGGTCATCAAGCCTTCGGGCCCTTCGCCGTAAGCCAACGTGTTCATCTGCTTGAGGAATTCGATCGCTTCGTAATTCTCGCGCCCGCCGTCCCTGTTCGGGATCCACTGTCCGTCCTCGCGCGAATAATCGCGGTAGAGCATCGACGCGACAGCATCCACCCGCAGCCCGTCCAGGTGGAAGTCGCGCAGCCAGTAGACCGCGTTCGAGCACAGGAAGTTGCGCACTTCGGTGCGGCCGAAATTGTAGATCAGCGTGTTCCAGTCAGGGTGGAACCCCTCGCGGGCATCGGCATGTTCGTAAAGCGCCGTGCCGTCGAACTGTGCCAGGCCATGGGCGTCGGACGGGAAATGCGCGGGCACCCAGTCCATCAGCACGCCCAGCCCTTTGGTATGCGCGGCATCGACAAAGGCGCGGAACTCGTCTGGCGAGCCGTGACGGCAGGTCGGTGCATACAGGCCGGTGGGCTGATAGCCCCATGAGCCGCCGAACGGATATTCCGTCATCGGCATCAGCTCGATATGCGTGAAGCCCATGTCATGCGCATAGTCGACCAGCTCCTGCGCCGCTTCCCGATAGGTCAGGGCGCGCCCGTCGCGGTGGCGCCAGGAACCCAGATGCGCCTCGTAAATGCTGATCGGGGCGGTGCGGTCGTTGCGCCCGGCGCGGCTGTCCATCCAGTCGCCATCGGACCAGCTGTGGCGCGGAACGGGCTGGACGACCGACGCCGTTTCAGGCGGATGCTGCGCGCCGAAGGCCACGGGATCGGCCTTCAGGATGGGGGCGCCGTGTTGCGGCAAGATCTCGAACTTGTAGGCCTCGCCCGGTTGGACGCCGGGCAGAAACACCTCCCACACGCCGGCCCCGACCCGGCGCATCGGCGCGCGCCGCCCGTCCCAGGCGTTGAAATCGCCAACCACCGAGACGCGCCGCGCGTTGGGCGCCCAGACCGCGAAATGCACGCCCGCGACCCGCTGATGCGTGATCGGATGCGCGCCGAGCGCGTGCCACAGCCGCCGGTGGGTGCCTTCGCCGATCAGGTGGATGTCAATGTCGCCCAGCACGCGGCCAAAGCGGTAGGGATCGTCATACTCCCAGCTTCGGGTGCCGTCGCTGCCGCGCAGCCGGTAGCTGCGCTTACGGCCGATATCGCCGGAAAAAACCCCGTCGCCCAACGGCGTCAGGGGCACCTCGCCGCCAGTGGTCAGCGCGCTCAGGCTTGTGGCAAAGGGATCGAAGGCAACCAGATGCCCCGTCTTGCCCCTGTGCCTGGGGCCAAATATGACGAACGGATCATCAACCTGTCCGGTTGTGATCCGCTTCGTGTCGTCTGGTGAGACCCCACCAGAAAGGGATGTTTTCGCCCGTTTCATACGCAATTTGTGGCGTAGGGCCGGGCGAAAAGCAATGGGATACTGACCTTATGCGGGTCTGGCTGGGCGGAATTGTTAGCCCTACCAGAACGCCGTTCCTCAGATCATCGGTGTGATGTTCCAGACATCCCTCATGTAGCCCTTGATCGTCCGGTCCGAACTGAACCAGCCGCTGCGCGCGGTGTTCAGGGCGGCCATGCGGGTCCAGTTGTCCTGATCGGCCCAGGCGTGGTCCACCTGGCGTTGCGCATCCCAGTAGCTGTCGAAGTCGGCGCAGACGGTGAAGTAGTCATGCGTGCGCAGGTTGTCGATCAGCGCGGCATAGACCGTGCCATCCCCGTCCGAGAATTCGCCATCTTCGACCGCCTTCAGCGCGCGTTGCAGGCGCGGGCTGTTCTTGATCGCATCGGCCTGATGATGCGGGTTCTGGCGCACGGAAACGACTTCGGCGTCGGTCATCCCGAACAGGAAGAAGTTGTCGGCCCCGACCAGTTCGCGGATTTCCACGTTGGCGCCGTCCAGCGTGCCGATGGTCATCGCGCCGTTCAGGCTGAACTTCATGTTGCCGGTGCCCGAGGCTTCCTTGCCTGCGGTCGAGATCTGTTCGGACAGATCGGACGCCGGGATCAGGCGTTCGGCCATGGTGACATTGTAGTTGGGCGGGTAGACCACGCTCAGCTGATCGCGCGTTGCCTTGTCGGCATTCACCACGCGCGCCACGTTGTTGATCAGGTGGATGATTTCCTTGGCCATCACATAGCCCGGAGCCGCCTTGCCACCGAAGATCTTGACGCGCGGCGCCCGGTTTCCGGTCGGGTTGTCGCGGATTTCCTGCCACAGGGCGATGGTTTCCAGGATGTTCAGGTGCTGGCGCTTGTATTCGTGGAAACGCTTGACCTGCACGTCGAACATGGCGCGCGGATCGACGCTGATGCCCATGGTCTTGCCGATCCATTCGGCCAGATCCGTCTTGTTCTGGGCCTTCACATCGGCAAAGGCATCGCGGAAGGCGCGGGTTTCGATTGCCGGTTCCAGCTCCGACAGGCGCTCCAGATTGTCCTCCCAGCCCTCGCCGATCGTTTTGGTGATCAACGCCGACAGGCGCGGGTTCGCGCCCTTGACCCAGCGACGCGGGGTGACGCCGTTGGTCTGGTTGACGATACGGTCCGGGTGCAGAGCGTGCAGATCGCTGAACACGGTCGATTTGACCAGTTCGGTATGCAGCGCCGACACGCCGTTCACGCGGTTGGCCATGATGAACGACAATTCGCCCATCTTGACCTCGCCATTTTCCACAATGGTCGATTTGCGGGTGGGGTTCTGACGGGCGTGCAGAGCGTCGATACGCTCGATCAGCTGCATGTGGCGCGGCAGAACCGTGCTCATCAGATCCTCGGACCACCGTTCCAGCGCCTCGGGCAGCAGGGTGTGGTTGGTATAGGCCAGACATTGACGGGCCGTATCCACCGCGTCCTCGAACGCCATGCCGCGCTCGTCATGCAGGATGCGGACCAGTTCGGGGCCGGCAATCGCCGGGTGGGTGTCGTTCATCTGGATGGCGACACGGTCGGGCAGGGCGCGCAGGTCGCCATGTTCGGCCGAAAAGCGGCGCAGGATGTCGCGCAGCGAGGCGGCGGTGAAGAAGAATTCCTGCTTCAGGCGCAACTCCTTGCCGCGCGCGGTCGTGTCATCGGGATAAAGCACGCGGCTGATCGTGCGGGCCAGGGCCTCGGGCTGGGCCGCGCCCTCGTAATCGCCCCTGTTGAAGGCTTCCAGGTCGAAACTGCTGGGCGCTTCGGCCCCCCACAGGCGCAGCGTGTTGGCCCATTTGCCCTGCCAGCCGATCACCGGCGTGTCATAGGCCTTGGCCAGCACGGCATCCTGCGGCGTCCAGACGGCGGCGCGGCCGTTCTCGGCGACCGTTCCGCCAAATCCGATCCGGAACGCGGCTTCGGGGCGTTCGAATTCCCAGCCATGGCGCTGGCGCAGCCAGTCCTCGGCGGTTTCCACCTGGCGGCCATCGGCGCCAAAACTCTGACGGAACAGCCCGTGCTCGTAGCGGATGCCATAGCCATAGGCGGGGCAGCCCAGCGTCGACATGGAATCCAGGAAACAGGCGGCCAGACGGCCCAGCCCGCCATTGCCCAGCGCGGCATCGGGTTCGTCCTGCAGGACGGTCTGGAAATCATGGCCCAGCGCGCTGACCGCGCCCTGCGCGGCGTCGGTCAGGCCCAGGTTCATCACCGTGTCTTCCAGCAGACGCCCGATCAGGAATTCCATCGACAGGTAATAGACCCGCTTGCCTTGCGCGGCATAGGTGGCGCGGGTGGCGCGGAACCAGGGCTCGATCACCTTGTCGCGGATCGCCATCGTCAGGGCCATGCGCATGTCGTAGACGCTGGCATGGGCCAGATCCTTGCCCTGGGTGTATTCCAGGTGCCTCAGGATTTCGGCTTTCAGCTCGGCGGCGTTCATCCGCCTGGCATCCCGGGCGCCTGACCTCGGCATCCAGCCGCTCAGACCGCTGGTGTTCTTGTCGAAAGTCATCTTGGACATCGG
>CAJQNQ010000208.1 GCA_905479725.1 uncultured Paracoccaceae bacterium
GCCATGATCCTGTGCGCCGGAGAAGCCCTGATCGACATGATCCCCACGCCGACCCTGTCGGACCGGGAAGGCTACGTGCCGCATACGGGGGGCGCGGTGTTCAACACCGCCGTCGCGCTGGGACGGCTGGGCGTGCGCAGCGGTCTGTTGTGCGGCATCTCGACAGACCTGTTTGGCCAGCAACTGATGACCGCGCTGGTTGCCAGCCATGTCGATGTCACGCATGTCATCCGCTCGGACCGGCCCACGACACTGGCCTTCGTGCAATTGACCGACGGACACGCAACCTATTCATTCTTCGACGAGAATTCAGCCGGCCGGATGATCGGCACGGACGATATTCCGCCCCTTTCGGACGATGTCACCGCGCTTTACTGCGGCGGGATCAGCCTGGCCTGCGAACCCGGGGCCGAAACCTATGCCCATCTGGTTCAAACCGAAGGCACCGACCGCGCAGTGATGCTGGACCCCAATATCCGGCCCGGATTCATTCAGGACAGCGCCCGTTACCGCGCGCGCCTGACCCGGGTTCTGGCGCTCAGCGATATCGTCAAGGTATCGGACGAGGACCTGAACTGGATCTTTCCCGGCCCCGAGCCGCTGACCGCGAAGATCGACATGTTGCGCGACGCCGGCCCGAAGATCGTCATCATGACGCGCGGCGGCGCGGGCGTGACCGCCATCCTGCCCGACGGCGCCGAGATCACCGTGCCCGCGCAACGGGTCGAGGTGGTGGACACGGTCGGCGCCGGCGACACGTTCAACGCCGGGGTTCTGGCGCATCTGTCCGAAAACGGCTTGCTGACCAGATCGGCCCTGCGCAGCCTGTCGGCGGATGACCTGACCGCGGCGCTGCGCTTCGGGGCGCGGGTCGCCGCCGTTACGGTCAGCCGCGCCGGTGCCAATCCGCCGTGGCGCGAAGAACTGTCCGAGCAATAATTCGCTCCGGCACCCCGGACCTGGTTACAGGTAGCGGCGCCCGTCCAGCGCCTTGGCGATTTCGGACCGCACCAGCTTTCTGACCTGCTGGGTGATGCGCTCGCCCAGTTGGCCGTGCAATTCTTCGCGCACGATCTGCGCGATCACCGCCCGCAGCGCGTCCTCGTCCAGGATCGTATCCTCGAACTCGGTCACGTCATCGACATAGGTGTCGGCGGCCAGGATCGGCGCATCGTCTGTCGGCGACTCGGCCTCCGGCGACGGGTCGCGGGCCGCGCTCGCTTCGGGACTGGCATCGGCATCGCTGTCGGACTCTTCGGGGGCCACGGTGCCGGCAGATGCCTCTGAAATCTCGGGCTGGGCTTCGGGCGCAACTTCGTCTGTCGTCAGGGCCTGGACCGCATCAGCGCCAGCCGCTCCTGGTCCCGGTTCACCGGTCTGCGCCCCCTCGGCCGCCGCCACCCGATGCCCGAAGCTGAGCCGCCCATAAAGGTCGGTGACATTCGACGGGCGCGGCGTCTCTTCGACGGGTCCGCTTTCGGCTTCCCAGGTGTCGCCGCTGGCCGACACGGCGGCCTCCAACTCGGCGATGGTCGCTTCCAGCTTGCCAAAATCGGGCTCGGGCAGGTTGAGATCGGCGGATGCATCGTCCCGTGCCATTTCGCCTGTCTCCTTGCCCTGAGCACCGACTGGCGTTTCGACCGGCGTTTCGACCGGCACATCGGCCGCCGGCTCACCCCGGGCCCGGGGCCGCGGCAAGTGCGGACCGGTCATCACCGGGGCCTCTTCGACCTGCGTCAGGCCCGGTGTCTCGGGTTGCCGGGCATCGGCCACGGCCATCACGCGATCCTTGATCGGCGCGCCGGAATTGACCGCTGGCGGCGCCACGATGCGCTGATCCTCGGTCAGGATCAGTTTGCCCGATTCGCCCGGGCGGTTACCATCCTGCGCCACAAGTCGGCGAATTGACGTCAAAACGTCTTCGATTTCTCGATTGGTCATCGCGTCCGACATGCCTGTTTCCTTGCCCGTTATGGCACCAAGAATAGCCGCTCAAGCGCGATGAAACAACACGCATCAGGGCTCCTGCCCCTCGCCCCGATACAACCGGCCCAGAATTCGGTCCAGCCGGCGCCCCTGTTCCGAGGGCGTTTCCTCGGGCGGTTCGCCGCGCAGACCGGCGGAATAAGCACTCACATCATAGGTCGGAATGCCCAGCCGCAGGGTCTCGACGGTCATCTGC
The DNA here is from genome assembly GCA_905479725.1 of uncultured Paracoccaceae bacterium. Classification (GTDB taxonomy): domain Bacteria; phylum Pseudomonadota; class Alphaproteobacteria; order Rhodobacterales; family Rhodobacteraceae; genus Pararhodobacter. The sequence goes on from CAJQNQ010000208.1 coordinate 2,183, forward strand.
CCCATCGAATTGAGCAATGCATAGGAGGCAATCTGCACCCCGGCCGCCGCCAGAATCCGCGACGAGCGCGCGTCCAGCAGTTCCTGCTCGGCGTTCAGCAGGTCCAGCGCCGTGCGTGACCCCAGCTCCACCTCGGCGCTGACCGCCTCATAGGCCGATTGCGAAGCGTCGATTTGCAGATCGCTGGCCGACAGCCGTGCGCGCGCCACCTGCAACCGCGCCCAGTTCGCGGCCACGGCCTGCTGCACGATGGCCACCGTCTGATGCAGCGCGGCGCGCTGCGCCTCTGCGCGCGCAACCGCCTGGCGTTCCAGCGAATTCAGCCGCCCGCCGTTATAGAGCGGCACCGCATAGCGCATCGACGCCGTGATATCCGAGCGCACGGTATCCGCAAGCCCCTGAATGCCGGTGATGCTGTGTTCCGCCGACAGGGATCCCGTCACGCTGCCCAGCCGTTGCGACCGGGCGATTTCGACGGCGATGTCCGCGGCGTTGATCTGGTGCTGGGCCTGCGTGATCGCCGGGTGATTGCGCCGCGCGATGTCCTGCGCGGCTTCCAGCGACGCCGGAATGTGCGGCAGGCGCGGCGGGTTCGCCAGGCCTTGCGGATAGCGCCCGACCGCCAGCCTGTAGCTTTCGCGCGCCACGGCGGCGTCTCCTTCGGCGGCGGCCAGTGCGGAACGCGCGGCGGCCAGCCGGGCCTCGGCGATGGCGACATCGGTACGCGTCGAATCGCCCAGTTCAAATCTCTCCCGCGCGGCGCGCACCTGTTCGGCAATGACCGTCACGCTGTTGCGCTGCAATTCGACGGTCTGCCTTTCGCTGAACAGGGAAAGATAGGCCTGCGCCGCGTCGAACAGCACGTTCTGTTCAACCACCAGGAGCCCGGCGCGCGTGGACAAGACCGTTTCCTGCACGGCGTCGATAGCCCGGCGTCCGCGCCCGAAATCGAACAAGGTGGCTGTGGCCCCGATGCCGAAGCTGAGGCGGTAGTTGGGCGCGCTCGAAGTGCTGACCAGCGCCGTGGTGACGAATTCCACCACCGGGCCGATGGCCGCGAAGGCTTGCTGTACATCCTCGTCAACGGCGCGCAAGAGGGCGCGATTCTGGTCCAGAAGGTTGGAATTCCGATACGCGGCGATCAGGGCATCGGCCAGGGTGTCCGCCTTGGCGGGCAACACCGACAGGATCATCGAAACGCCGATGACAGCGGCCCGGATATGCATGGTGACGCTCATTGCGCGCTCCCGTTCAGGATCAGGCATATCCCCCCCCGGGGTTCGCCTTGTTTGCCGCCCCGGGTCGGGACAGCCATGTCTCTTACAGCGCGAAGGCCGGCCGCGCGCTGAACCCGTCCAGAACCGGCGCGCCGGCGTTGAACGAATCGCGCCAATGGATCGTGCCGGCGGCCTTCACGCCGATCCGCACAACCCCCAGCGCGCCGACCATGAACAGCGCCACCACGCGGCCGCCATCCTTGAGCTGATCGGCCAGTGCCGGCGGGAAATCCTGGACCGCGCCCTGCACGATCATCGCGTCATAGGGGCCATGCGCGGGCGCCCCTTCGGCGGCAGGTCCGCGCTCAACCACGACATTGGTCGCGCCAACGGAATCAAGCGCGGCCTCGGCCTCGTCCGCCAGGCTGGCATCGGGCTCCACAGCGATGACCGCTTCGGCCAAACGGGCGATCACGGCGCTGGAATAGCCGGTGGCAGGGGCAATATCCAGAACCATGTCGCCCGGGTGAATATCCAGTGCATCCAGCATCTTGGCCAGCGTTCTGGGTTCCAGCAACACGCGCCCGGCGGCCAGTTCGAGGTTCTCGCCCACATAGGCTGCTTCCTGAAGCGATCCGGGCACGAAGCGTTCACGCGGGATGGCCAGCATCGATTCGATGATTGGCAGCTTGGTCACATCCGAGGGGCGCACCTGAGTATCGACCATGGTCGTCCGGCGGGCAGCAAAATCGGGCATTCGGGTGGCTCCGTCTGGGTCTGTCGTCTTGTCTTGCCACAGGCGCAGGGGCCAATGCAATGCCACCTTCTGCCGCGCCCGCATCCAATGCGCCAATCGGGCATTCAGGTCACGGTCCGGTCTACTGGAGACCGGTTAACGAAGGCTGAATGCCAGCATAACGCAGGCCGTGATGCACCCGCACCGGGCGCCACCCGGGTATACCGGCAGCCTGTGGGAAATGTCAGTCATTTTTCACCTTGATCGGGGCTTCGATCGCGGGCTCAATCCCAAGACGGACCTGTCGGCTACAGACGCTGGCAGACCTCGGGACAGGAAATCAGGGAGACACGCAGTATGTTGCAGGAATTCAGAAACTTCATCGCCCGTGGCAATGTCATGGACATGGCTGTCGGGATCATCATCGGCGCGGCCTTTACCGCGATCGTCAAATCCATGGTCGACGATCTTATCAACCCGATCGTCGGACTGTTCATGGGTGGTGTCGATTTCACCAACAGCTTCCTTGTTCTGTCAGGAGAAGTTGCCGCCGATGCCAGCCTCGCCACCGCGCGCGAGGCGGGCGCATCCGTCTTTGCCTACGGCGCGTTCATCATGGCCATCATCAACTTCCTGATTATCGCCTGGGTGGTGTTCATGCTGGTCAAGTCGGTCAACAAGGCCAAGGACGCGGCCCAGCGTGACGAGGACGCGGCACCCGAGGCCCCGGCAGCGCCCGCAGGCCCGACGCAGGAGGACTTGCTGGCGGAAATCCGCGACCTGCTGAAAGCGCGCTGAGCGGGGCAGGTTCGACGCGCGCCTTGCCTTCGCCCCCCATGCAAAGGGCCCCTTTGCACATCGCCCGCGCAGGGCCGGGCGCGATCAAATCTCTGGGGAATCGCTGGCCCAGTGCCGGGCCAGGTCCGCAATGCTGGGCGCCCGCGCCAGAATCGCCTCAAGCGCCAGGGCCTCGGCGCCGATCAGCGCCGCCATGCGCCAGGCCCGGTGGGCCGCGGCGCAGGCATCGTCACCGGCGCCCAGCATCTCTTCCATCCCGCCGGCGGCCAGACTGAAGGGCAAGGCCAGCGCAAGCGCCGGAAGATCGGGGCGCACCGCCAGCAGTTGCGCCAGGATATCGCCGGCGACCGCGCGCGCGTCGCTTGCGTCGATCAGGAGCCGCTGGACAACGGCTTCCGTCAACGCGTCGAGTTGCTCCACGTCCCACACAAGACCACACCCCAGCACCCACCGCTCACCCAAGCGGCAAAGCCCGTTCTAGCGCACTCGGGACTTTACGCAAACCTTGCTGCGGCGGGGATCAGCGGGACCGGTCGGGCAAGACCCGTTCGGACGGCGGTTGCGGCGGAATATCGCGCACGCCGCGGGACGGACCCTGCGCGGTGTAGCTGGCCCAGCCGGTGTCTGGCTCCGGCTCGGGCAGGCTTTCGCGCTTCTGGCGCAGATGCAGATGAACCTTGGCAATGAACAACGCGGAAATGGGCGATGTCAGGAACAGGAACAGCGTAATCAGCAACTCACGCGTTGACAGCTCTCCGGTCGCCCCGAAGCCATAAACCATGGACGCGATCAGCACCCCGCCGACGCCCAGCGTCGTCGCCTTTGTCGGCGCGTGAATGCGCGTCATCGGGTCCGGCAGGCGCAACAGCCCGTAGGATCCCACCAGCCCGAAGACACCGGAAATCACCAGAAAGCCGGTGACGGTTATTTCAGCCCAAAACGGCATGTCGCCCCCTCATTCGATGATGTCGCCGCGCAGAAGAAAGCGGCAATAGGATACGGTGGACACGAAGCCGACCAGCGCAAACAACAAGGACACCTCGAAGAAGATCGATGTCCCCAGCCAGATCCCCAGCAGGATCAGCAGGGCGATGGCGTTGATGACCATGGTGTCCAGCGCCAGGATCCGGTCGCTGTGGCGTGGCCCCTTGATCAGGCGCCACAGGGTCAGCACGAGGCCCAGCGAAAAGCAGGCAATGGCAAAGGTCAGCGCGGCGGCGATCATTCGAAAATCTCCTTCAGGCGACGTTCATAGCGGTTCTTGATGTCCTCGCGCACGCTGTCGGGGTCCGGGGCGTGCAGGCAGTGCACCAGAATGGCATGCCCGTCCTCGGCCAGATCGCACGATACCGTGCCCGGCGTCAGGGTGATGGTTCCGGCCAGAATGGTGATCGCTTCGGGTGTCCGGATTTCCAGCGGGACCGACACCCAGGCGGGTTGCAGCTTCGAGCTGGGTTTGAACAGCACGATCAGCGCCACCTGGATATTGGCGATGACAATGTCATAAAGCACGATCAGCACATAGCCCGGCACGGCCGAAAGGCGGGTCGGGCGGGTCATTCCGGGCCAGTAGGGTTGGGTGAACATGGGGACGAAAACCCCCAGCAGCACCGCAAACAGGATCGAGTTTGGCGACAACGAACTGACCAGCAACAGCCAGACGACCGCCAGAACCAGCGACAAGAGCGGATGGGGAAACAGACGCGCGCGCATGTCAGGAGCCCTCCTGGGTCGGCGTTGCAGCGGAATCGGTGGTGGCCTGGCCCCCGGCATGGGTCGATCCGGTGGCCGAGGCGGCGGCGGCCGCTTCGGCGGCGCGGCGTGCCGCGCGCTCGTCCGGGGTTCCCAGAACCGCATGGATATAGACCTGCCGGTCAAACAACTGGCCGGCAGCGGCCTGGGTATAGCGGGTCGCCGGGCCCGCGGCGACGGTCAGCGCCACGATCAGCGCCAGAATGCCGGCCAGCGCCGCTAGCCCCAGGTTCGATGTCGCACCAGGCGCCCCCTGGAACGGATCGTCATCCGGCGCAGTGGCGTCATGGGGTTTCCAAAACAGCGCCGAGCCGGCACGCGCGAACCCGACCAATGCAACCAGCGAGGTAATCAGGATGAAGGCCCAGCCCCAGATCCACCAGTCCGCCGAGCGGATGGCATCGAGCACCAGCAGCTTGCCGATGAAGCCTGACAGCGGCGGCATCCCGGCCATGGCAATGGCCGCAACAAAGAACAGCGCCGCCACCAGCCCTCCGTCCGGCATCGGCGCCTGAAGCGCCAGCGCGGAATTGCCGCGCCGCGCGCGCACCTGGTCGACGATCAGAAACAGCGCCGCCGCCGCCAGCGTCGAATGCATCAGGTAATAAAGCGCCGCCGCGATACCGGCCTCATCGAAGGTGCTGACCGCGATGAACAGCGTGCCCATCGACGCGATGGCCGCGAAGGACACGATCCGCGCCAGGGTGGCACCGCCCAAGACGCCGATCACGCCCACCGCCAGCGTCAGCAGCGCCGCCGGCATCAGAACCGTGCCGACCAGCCCGCCAATCGGTTCCAGCGTGTCGGGGAAGATCAGAGTATAGACCCGGATCACCGCATAGGCCCCGACCTTGGTCATCACGGAAAACAGCGCGGCAACGGGCGCCGGCGCCAGGGCATAGGTATTGGGCAGCCAGAAATGCAGCGGCAACAAAGCGCCCTTGAGCAGGAACACCAAGAGCAGCAGCGCCGCGGCGACCCGCACCAGCGCCGCGTCCCCGGCGGGCAGTTGCGCCGCGCGTTCGGCCAGGTCCGCCATGTTCAGCGTTCCGAACACCCCATAAAGCGTGCCCAGCGCGAACAGGAACAATGTCGATCCGGCCAGGTTGATGACAACATATTGCACCCCGCCGCGCAGGCGCATCCGCCCGCCGCCATGGGTCATCAGCCCGTAGGACGCGATCAGCAGGATTTCGAAGAACACGAACAGGTTGAAGATATCGCCGGTCAGCATCGCGCCGAACAGACCCATCATCTGGAACTGATAGACCGAATGGAAATTGCGCCCCCGATTGTCCCATCCGGTGGCGCAGGCATAGGCCAGGATGCCCAGCCCCAGCACCGCCGTCAGCGTCACCATCAGCGCCGACAGCCGGTCCAGCACCAGCACGATGCCGAACGGCGCGGGCCAGCTTCCCAACTCGTAGCTTTCGACATTGCCGCCGGCGGCGGACACCAGCAACGCGACGGTGATCCCCAGCATCAACACGCCCGAGGTCAGCCCCGCGATCCGCTGCAACACGATATCGTGCCGCATGGTCAGGGCAATCATCGGGCCGATCAGGGCCGGCACGACGATCGGGGCGATGATCCAATGCTCCATCATGGCCCCCTCAGCGCCTGGTTTCGGGCTGCTCGCCCGGTTTTTCGATGTCGATCATGTCGGTATCGGCGTTCAGATACGACGCCAGCGCCATGATGACCACCAGCGCCGTCATCCCGAACGAGATCACGATGGCCGTTAGCACCAGCGCCTGCGGCAGCGGGTCGGTCATCGCGTCGGCCGCGCCCAGCACGGGGGGCGCCCCCATGACCAGCCGCCCCGACACGAAGATGAAGACGTTGACTGCATAGCTGAGCATCGCCAGGCCCAGGATTGCAGGGAAGGTGCGCAACCGCAGCAGCAGGTAGACACCCGCCGCGGTCATCACACCAATGGAGATGGCAACCAGAAATTCCATGTCAGTTTTCCTCGCGGCTGTCGGAGCTTGCGGTGGCCGCGCCAACGCCCCCCGAACCGGCGTCGGTTTCGGATCCCGCCAGCGGATCGACATCCATGGCGGTCAGGTTGACCCCCTCGCCCGCGCGACGTCCGATCCGGCTGAGGCTGGCCAGGGCCAGCATCACGGCGCCGACCACGGTCAGGAACACGCCCAGGTCGAACAGGGACGAGCTGAACAGCGGGACGGGATCAAGGAACGGCACGTCAACATAGCCGCCCGTCGAGGTCAGGAAGTTCCAGTCCAGCACAAGGCTGCCAACACCGGTCAGCACGGCGACCAGGACCCCCGAGGCGATCAGCGCGTGGTAGTGGAACCGCTGACGCTCTTGCGCCCAGGCAAAGCCCGATGCCATGTATTGCATCAGATAGGCGATCGCCACGACCAGCCCGGCGATGAATCCGCCACCCGGCTCGTTATGGCCGCGCAGGAAGATATACACCCCCACGACCAGCGCGATCGGCAGCGCCACACGGGTGGCGACCACCATCATCAGCGGGTGGCGATCCAGGGCCTGCGGCATGTCGGGCACCCAGTTGAGCAACCGGCGCGAGGCAGGGCCCTGAAGCACCACCTCGACAATCGCGTAGATGACCAGCGCCGCGATGCCCAGGACCATGATCTCGCCCATCGTGTCAAAGCCCCGGAAATCCACCAGGATCACGTTGACCACGTTGCGCCCGCCGGCGCCGGTATAGGAATTCGTGATCAGATAATCGGCGATCGACGGCAGGCTCATGTCCCGGGTCATCAGCGCGTAGGCCAGCGCGCCGACGCCGCCCCCGGCCAACAGCGCCAGCGCCCCGTCGCGCATCCGCCGCCCGGCGCTGGACTGAACCGGCGTTTCCTTGGGCAGGTAATTCAGCGCCAGCAGCAGCAGGATCACCGTCACCACCTCGACCGTCAGCTGGGTCAGCGCCAGATCCGGGGCCGAGAACTGCACGAAGGACATCGCCACCACCAGACCGATGATCGACACAACGATCAGCGCGGCAAACCGGCGGCGGTGGACCATCACCAAACCCGCCGAGGCGACGAGCAGCACGGCGAAGAAGATCACCTCTACCGGCCCGACCGGCAACGGCGCGCGGGCGCCCGGCGCGAAGCCACCGGTAAAGAAGGCCGCGCCGCCATAAGCCACGATAACCGCCGTCAGAACCGCCATGTAGCGGCTTATCGCGCCATCGTGCAGCGTGTCGGTGACACGGTTGGCGGCGCGCGCCGCCGCGTCGACCAGCGCGTCGAACATCGCCTTGGCCTCGGGCCGCCGCGCTTGATCCCAGATCGGCGCCAGACGCCGTTGCAGCGCCAAAAGGGCCGATCCAAGCACGATCGCCGTGATCGACATGTAAAGCGCGGGCGTGAACCCTTCGAACAGCGCAAGTTCCCCGTAGGGCCGCACCCCGGTGACGGCCCCCGTGACCACCTTGACAAGGCTTCCCGCGATCTCTTGCGGAAAGACGCCGATGGCCACCACCAGGACGGCCAGAATGGCCGGCGATACCAGCATGCCGAACCCGGGATCATGCGGTCTTGACGGGTAATCGTCGCGCACCGGACCCAGGAAGGTGTGCGCCATGAAGCGCAGCGCATAGGCAACCGAAAGCAACGCCCCCAGCGTTGCCAGAACCGCGATCACGGGACCCGTTTCCCAGGCCACCTTCAACACCATTTCCTTGGATATGAACCCGTTGAAAAGCGGGATCCCCGCCGTCGCGAAGGCCGCCACCGTGCCCAGCACGAAGGTGATCGGCATCAGCCGGCGCAGCCCGCCCAGCAAACGGATGCTGCGCGTGTTGGCCTCGTGATCGACGATCCCCGCGGTCATGAACAGCGTCGCCTTGAAGGTCGCGTGGTTGATGATGTGAAACACCGCCGCCTTTGCCGCGTATTCCGTGCCAAGCCCCAGACCGATGGTGATCAACCCCAGCTGGCTGACCGTCGAATAGGCCAGCAGCGCCTTCAGGTCATCCTTGAACAGCGCGATCAGCGCCCCCAGGATGAAGGTGACAAGCCCGGCGCCGGTGACCAGCCAGAACCATTCGGGCGTGCCCGACAGCGCCGGCCACAGCCGCGCCATCAGGAACAGCCCGGCCTTCACCATCGTTGCCGAATGCAGATAGGCCGACACCGGCGTCGGCGCGGCCATCGCGTGGGGCAGCCAGAAATGGAAAGGAAACTGCGCCGATTTGGTGAACGCCCCCAGCAGGATCAGCAGCAGCGCCGGCAGATACATGTCCGAGGACCGGATCGCCTCGCCCTGGGTCAGGATCACGCTTATGTCATAGCTGCCGGCAATCTGACCCAGGATCAGCATCCCGCCGATCATCGCCACGCCACCCAGCCCGGTCACGGTCAACGCCATGCGCGCGCCTTGCCGCCCC
>CAJQNQ010000209.1 GCA_905479725.1 uncultured Paracoccaceae bacterium
AAAGAACGCGCGGGCGCGCGGACCGCCCTGCACCCACAGGTTGCGGTAGCGCGCATTGCGGGTGATCGAATAGTTGGCGCTGTCGAACCAATGCGCAATCTCGAACGGGTTCTGCCCCTCCATGCAGGGCTGATCCCTGACCGGCCCCTTGGGATACATGTCCAGGATCAACGTGCCGAAACTGCGCAATCCGGCATCGTCCAGCCAATCGGTCAATGCGCGCAGCGGGCGCGTGTCGCAAAACGGATAAAGGAAGAACTCATCCACATCGACCACCAGCGCCCAGCGCCCATGGGCGTGACGGCGCAGCAGCGCGTTGATCCAGTCCATGCCAAAGCGCGCGGCCTTGTAGCTGGCGGTGGTGGACCAAACCGAAACATCCGGCTGATCGGCCAGATATTCAAGCGAGCCGTCTGCCGAGCCGTTATCGACGAACAGGAACTGCTCGATCCCCAGGTCCCGGTAGTAGGTCAGGAAATAGGGCAGGCGCGGACGCTCGTTGCGCAGGGTCGCCGCCAGGATCAGGCTTCTGGGGTCCATCAGATCGGTCCGATCAGCGATCGGCGTCAGGTCCCGCCCCCTGACACGGGCCCGCAGCAACCCGCGCTTTCGCAGCCAGCGCAGCCGATATGATGTTGCGAACCCCAAGGGCTAACCCAATCTTTTGACCAATTTATTTCATCTAACGCCTCGCCAGACAGGATCAAAACAAAAACGCGCCAACACCCCGTTAACCTGCGCGATAGAACGGATCAGAGCCGCTTGAACAGGCCAAAGACAAAGGATTGGGAACGGCCCATCGGCGTGCGGTGGATATGGGCATGGCTGTCGATCCTCTCGAACCCGTCGCCCAGGGCGCGCGCCAGCGAAGCCGCGTCATACCGCTGGACCGGCAGGTTCGAGCACCGCTCGGGACCGTCAAGCGCGAACGTTCCGATCACCGCCCTGGCGCCGGTGGGCAAGGCGCGCATCATCGTGCGGACATAGGCGGCGCGGTCCGCTTCCTCGGTCAGAAAGTGGAACACGGCTCGGTCATGCCACAGATCCATGGGCTGCGAGGGGTCCCATTTCGTGACATCGCCAACCACCCAGTTCACCGCATCGGCCCGCGCGCCCAGTCGTCCCCGGGCAACTGCCAGCGCGGCGGCCGACAGGTCCAGCACGGTCACATCGCGCACCCCATCGGCCAGCAGCGCGTCGACCAGCCTGGAAGCCCCGCCACCGACATCCACCACACGGCTCTGCCGGGTCAACCCGGCGCGGCGCAAAAGCGTCATCGACACGGCCGGCGTGTCCTCGAACCAGGTCAGCGCGGTTTCTTCGCGCGCGCCATAGACCTCGTTCCAATGCGTTTCCCTGTCCGTCATCCCCAATCTCCCCGTGACATCAGCCCCTCGGCCTCCAGGCGCCGCCACCCTTCATATGGGGTCGATTCCGGTATCCAGAAGTCCGGAGCGGCGATAAGCGCATCGTAATAAGGGTCAAACACCGCAGGATCGCCGAAATGCTGTCGCCGGCGCTTTTCCTCGGCGGATTTCGCGCTGATCTGGGGCAGGAACTTGGTATGCAGCAAAACGCCCGACAGCTTTTCACCGCCGCCCGTGTCATAGATCCGGTTCAATCGGCGCGGCAGCAGCGAATGGGTGGAATTCAGATACACATGGCGCCAGTGCCATTTGACCAGCGGCACCTTGGTCAGCGTCGGGCCGCGCGCGGGCGTATCGGCAAAAAACAGGCGCGAGCGCGGCCCGCCCTGGATCCACAGCGCCTCCAGCTCCGGCTTTTGGCGGATCGTGTAATTGGCGCTGTCGAACCAGTTCAACACCTCTGCCGGATCCTGGCCCGGCTGATGGCGCACACCATCCAGCGGCCCTTTGGGATACAGGTCCAGCATCAGCGTGCCGAACTGTTCCTGCCCGCGCGCGTCCAGCCAATCGGTCAACGCGGGCAACGGGCGGGTATCGTGATGCGGATAGACCAGCAATTCGTCGGCATCGACCGTCAGACACCAATGCCCGTGCCCATGGCGCATCAACAGCCCTTGCAGCCAGTCCATGCCAAAGCGCGATTTCCGGTAGCTGGCGGTGGTGTGCCAGACCGAGACATCCGGCTGATCGGCCAGCAGGGCGCGGCTTTCATCCGTGCTGCCATTGTCCACAATCAGAAAATGCGCCACGCCCAAAGTCCGGTAATGACGCAAGAAATACGGCAGGCGCTGATCCTCGTTGCGCAGGGTGCAGAACAGCAGGATATCGCCCGGGCGGATCGCACCGGTCCGGTCGGCCAGCGCGCGCAACTCCCGGCGCTTGCGCAGGGCACGAAACAGCCGCAGCTGGCGCCGTCTGCGCCACTGAAACGCCTGCCATGCACGCCCGATCTGGCCCATGAACCCCTTTCCTTGTGACTTCATCTTGCCCCAAATACTCGCGGGGGTGAATTCGCCAATGGCGAAGAGGGGGCCGCAGGCCCCCCCTTTTTTCATCCAGCGATGCTTCGTTGGCCTATTCAGCCGCCTGACGCATCGCCATCATGTCATAGATGTAGTCTTCCAGCTCGTCGCGCAGATCCGCGCGTGCCAGGCCAAAGGACACGGTGGCCTGCAGGAACCCGGCCTTGGTGCCGCAATCGAACCGCTGGCCCTGGAAGCGATACCCGTAGACATTGTCCGAGGTCTCGATCTCCTTGGCGATCGCGTCGGTCAACTGGATTTCACCACCCGCGCCGGTCTGTTGGCCATCCAGGTTCTTCAGGATCTGCGGCGACAGGATGTAGCGGCCAATCGCGGCCAGGTTCGACGGTGCGGTGCCTTTTTCGGGCTTTTCGACCATGCCGTTGACCTTCAGCTTTGGATTGATCGACGCGGTCACATCCAGAATTCCGTAGCTGGACGTGGCGGCCTCGGGCACTTCCATCGCCGCGACCATGTTGCCGCCGGTATCGGCATAGGCATCGATCATCTGCGCCAGGCAGGGCTTTTCGGCGGCGATCACGTCGTCGGGCAGCAGCACCGCAAAGGGTTCGTCGCCAATCAGATGGCGGGCGCACCACACCGCGTGACCCAGGCCCAGCGCCTGGTTCTGGCGGACATAGGCGATCGCACCGGAATCCATGCAGGTCTTGTCATAGATGTCCAGAAGTTCGGTCTTGTTCTTGGCCTTCAGCGAGGCTTCCAGTTCGGGCGCGCGGTCGAAATAATCCTCCAGCGCGCTTTTCCCGCGCGAGGTCACGAAGATGAACTCGGTGATGCCGGCCTCACGCGCCTCGTCGATCGCGTATTGGATCAGCGGGCGGTCAACCAGCGTCAGGATTTCCTTCGGAATGGATTTCGTGGCGGGCAGGAAACGCGTGCCCAGACCGGCAACAGGAAATACGGCTTTGGTAACTTTGTGCTGCATCGGAAGTGTCCACCTGTGTCAATTTTTCGTACGGGTCATGCCCGTGCAAGTGGATTACTGCTGTTCAATCCGGGCAGGTTTGTGGCCCAAAACCGGGGATTTGTTGCTCTTTTCACGAAAGATTAAGTCATCCGCCCGCCAATCCGAAGGTCTAGCGAAGCGCAACCCCCTGCGAAAGAACCAGAAAGAACGGATTTTCATAGCCCGGCTTGCCGTAGGTCAACGGGGAATGGTCGTCAAATCGCAGCACCTTGCCCCCCGCGCCCAGCACAATCGCGTGCCCGGCGGCGGTGTCCCATTCCATTGTGCGCCCCAACCGGGGGTAGAAATCGGCCTCGCCCGTTGCGACCAGGCAGAATTTCAGCGATGAACCCGCGGCCTTGTTCTCGGCCATGCTGTAGCGGGCGATATAGGCCTCGGTCGCGGCGTCGCGGTGGGATTTCGAGGCCACGATCCTCAGCGCCGCGTTGTCGGGCGTTGACACGGTGATCGGAGTCAAAGCGCCGGGTTGAATGTCAAAGGGGCCGGTTTCCTCGACGCTGTGGCCATCGGCCCGGGTGTAAAACAGACGCCCTTTGGCCGGCGCATAAACCACGCCGCGCACCGGCACCCCGTGTTCCACCAGCGCGATATTGACCGTGAAATCGCCACGCCGCCGGACGAATTCCTTGGTCCCGTCCAGCGGATCGACGATGATGAAGCGGTCGGCCATGATCGCGTGGCTTTCCGACAATTCCTCGGTTACCACGGGAATGTCCGGCAGGCAGCGCGCCAGCTCCGTGCGGATCAGCCTGTCGGCGGCTTCGTCGGCCTCGGTGACGGGGCTGTCATCGGCCTTGCTGCGGGTCTGGAAATCAGGCCGGGCATAGACATCCATGATGACCTCACCGGCCCTCAGCGCGATGGCGCGAAACGAACTCTCAACGCGTTCATGAAACTCTGACGACATGGTGCATTCCCCTGGCGCGCGCCCTTGTTGATCGGCTGCGGGTTTGGGCCTATCTTTTCGCAGGCGCCTTGTGCAAGCAGTTTGCAGGGCCAAAGACCGGTAAGGACAGCGCAGATGCTCAGCAACCGCAGCCAGGACGGATGGTTCGCCTCGGCCTTCACGGTGCTGGAACTGACCTATCATTGCTCCGTCCGCTCGGTGCGGCGGTCCCATGGCAATGCCGTGATCGGCCTGCTGATGAACATCCTGCAGACGGTGATGCTGGTGGGCGTGTTCTATGGCCTCTATGTTGTTGTCGGGTTTTCAGCCGGCGGCATTCGCGGCGACTTCATGCTATATCTGATGACCGGTGTTTTCCTGTTCATGAGTCACGTCAAGGCCGTGTCGGCGGTGTTTCAATCCGAAGGACCGACATCGGCAATGATGAAACACGCGCCGATGAACACCATTGTCGCCATCGGCGCGGCCGCCGTGGGCGAATTGTATA
>CAJQNQ010000210.1 GCA_905479725.1 uncultured Paracoccaceae bacterium
CTGCCCTCGACCAGCAGCATCTCGTTATGCATCCAGACCCGGGCAAAGCCGTGGCCCGCGCAGGTGCTTTGCGCGATTTCGTTCTCGTGATGCGGAAATTGCAGGTCCAGCCCGCCGCCATGGATGTCGAAACTGTCGCCCAGCAGATCCTGCGCCATGGCCGAACATTCGATATGCCAGCCCGGACGCCCCCGGCCCCAGGGGCTGTCCCAGCCCGGCAGGCTGTCATCCGACGGCTTCCACAGCACGAAATCCATGGGATCGCGCTTGAAGGGCGCCACCTCGACCCGTGCGCCGGCGATCATGTCATCCACCGACCGGCCGGACAGCGCGCCATACTCGGGATAGCTGCGCACGTTGAACAGCACATGCCCATCCGTGGCATAGGCGTGCCCGCTGGCGATCAGCGCCTCGATCATCGCGATCATCGCGCCGATAAATTCGGTCGCGCGCGGCTCATGCGTGGGGCGCAGCGTGCCCAGCGCCGCCATGTCGGCATGATACCAGCCGATGGTTTCCTCGGTCCGCTGGCGAATCAGTGTTTCCAGGCTGCCCGGCGCGCCTGCCGCCTGCCGCGCCAGGGCGGTGGCGTTGATCTTGTCATCGACATCGGTGAAATTGCGCACATAGGTGACGTGATCGGCGCCGTAGAGGTGCCGCAAAAGCCGGAACAGCGTGTCGAACACCACCACCGGGCGCGCGTTGCCCAGATGCGCGCGATCATAGACCGTCGGCCCGCAGACATACAGGCGCACGTCATCGGCGCGAAGCGGCGCGAAGTCCTCTTTCGAACGGGTGCGCGTGTTGTAAAGCCGAAGGCCGGTCATCCGATGTCCTTTTCCCCGTCATCCCAAGCCGTTGCAAAAGCCGGATCCCCCGCTGGCGCGAGGCAGGCGGCGTCTGTTTCCTTGGGGAAAAGACAACGCCCCCGCGCGACCGAAGGTCAGCGGGGAATGCAGCGGCCAATCCGGATGCGCAGCGTTGTCATGGGCACGCGGGTAACACGCGCGACGGGCTGGCGCAAGCGCGGCCACCGGGGTTTTCGCGCAAGGAAGCCGGCGCCCGCGCCTGTTGGCCCGGGCAACGGCCGGCAAGCGCAATGAGTCCTCGACTTGATCTCGATCAATGTTGCATCTGCAATAAATGCTTAGCCTCGCATACATCTACCGCCTGCCTCGCCCATCCAAGCCGAACCAGCAACGGAGCCGAACATGCGCCTGACAACCCGAACCAATCTGGCCCTGCGGACCCTGATGGTCTGCGCCGTGAACCCGGACAGGATCGTGCGCAAAAGCGATGTTGCCACGCTCATCAACGCCTCGGAAAACCATCTGGCGCAGGTCGTCAACCAATTGGGCCAGGCCGGGTTCATCAACACGCTGCGCGGCCGCCACGGCGGGTTTTCACTGGCGCATCCCGCCGCTGACATCTCGGTCGGTGCGGTGTTTCGCGCGTTCGAGGCCGATCTGCCGCTGATCGAATGCTTTTCGGCCGACAACACCTGCCCGCTGAAGGAAGTCTGCCGCATGGCCGGCCACCTGCGCGCGGCGGTCGACGCGTTCTATTCGTCGCTGGACGCGGTGCGACTGGGGGATCTGGTGGACTGCAATGACGGGCTGGAGGCGTTGTTGTCGCTGGACCCGCGCATCAATTTGCAGGCCCCGGCCTGCTCGCGCCTGCGCGAGGTCGCCTGACAGGCGGGCGGCGATGGTTCAGAAAACGATCCGCAGCCTGTCCTGCATGATCTCAATACGCGAAAACCGCTCCAGGTAACGCATCCCCAGCAGCGAGGCGTGCAGTTCGCCCTGGTTGACCAGCGCCCGGACATTCTGTGCACGGTGGTCCCCCAGCGCCGCGGCCTCAAGCCAAACCTGAGCGGTGCGCGTCACGCCATTGGCGGTGCGCGCGGTGCCCGTAAAGCTTAACTGGGCGGGACCGAACCCCAGTTTCGTCGCATCGTTCAGGGTTAGCACCATGTCCGTCGCGCCGGTGTCGACGATGAAGCGCACCGGGCTCGGGCGCCCGTTCGGCCCGATCAGCTCAAGCGTCAGATAGAACTGGCCGTCAACGTTTCGGCGCAGGACTATGCCCTCGCCATCGGCCGTTTGCACCGTGGCCATGGAATAGCGCGCATTGTCCCAAAGGCCGTAAGCCGCGGCAACGCCGGTAATCAACAGGGCCCACAGGATCGAATAGCGAAGAACCTGATTCAGCCGTCCGCGCATCGACACCAGAAGATAGGAGGCCAGCACCGTCGCCAGAATGCCCAGATAGAGCATCTGCGCGATATCGTCGGCGGTCAGGAATTCAAGGTTCGGCATGGGCACCTGCGGACGTGATGGGCACGGTTGGGACCTAACCATGCCGAGCGACCAGTTTAAGGTCTTTGCACAAAGTTCCAACAGTTCTGTGGCCAGTGTTTGACCATGTCATACAGCGCGGCCGCTCGCCGGCGCCGCTGACCTGATCGCGATCAGTTGCCACCTCGCGGCAGTATTTCACTTAATGTATGACATACAAGGAATAATTGTCGGGCATTAAACATCTGCACTCAGGCCATCGCGTATCTTCTTTTGCCTGACAATATTTGGATGCACCCAGAGATCAGCTATTATCAAGTTTTCTCAATAGCTTCCACGACTTTCATCCAGATCGCCTCGGCCTTGTCCATCGCGTCCATTACCTCGGCGTATTTCTTGTTCCAGGTATCCAGCTCGTTGCGGCGGCTGTCTTCATACAAGGCCGGATCGGCCAGTTTCACCGACAATTTGGTGCGGATCTCTTCCAGCTTCTCGATCCGGGCTTCGGCTTTTCGCAAGTCCGACCGCAGCGCCTGCACCTGCTCGCGGCTGGCCTTTTTCTTTTCGACACCCTTGCGATTGCGCGGCTTTTCCCCCTTTTCGCCTCTGTCGCCGCTGTCGGACAGCAACAATTTGCGGTAGCTTTCCAGATCATCGTCATACGGGGCGACCCCGCCATCCTTGACCAGCCACAGCCGGTCGGCCACCAGCGACAGCAGATGCATGTCGTGGCTGACCAGGATCACGGCACCTGAATAGGCCGTCAGGGCCTCGACCAGGGCTTCGCGCGATTCGATGTCGAGGTGGTTCGTCGGCTCATCCAGGATCAGCAGATGCGGCGCGTGGATGGTGGCCAGCAACAGCGAAAGCCGCGCCTTCTGCCCACCCGACAAGCGCCCCACCACGGTCTCTGCCTGATCGGCCATCAGGCCAAACCCGGCAAGGCGGGCGCGCAGACGCGGTTCGCCCTCGTTTGGCCGAAGGCGCCGAATGTGCTGAACCGGCGTCTCGTCGAGATGCAGCTCATCCACTTGATGCTGCGCGAAATACCCCACCCGCAGCTTTGACGAGCGCACCGCCTGCCCGCCGCGCGCCTCAAGTTTGCCTGCCAGCAGCTTGGACAGCGTCGATTTGCCCTCGCCGTTGCGGCCCAGCAGGGCGATGCGGTCATCCTGATCGATGCGCAGGTTCAGCCGGCGCAGGACCACCGTATCGCCATACCCCACCGACACCCCCTCCATGGCAATGATCGGCGGCGACAATTCCTCGGGCTTGGGAAAGGTGAACACATGCTTCGCGGCCTCGGCGGGCGCGGTGATCGGCTGCATCTTTTCCAGCATCTTCACGCGCGACTGCGCCTGCCGCGCCTTCGATGCCTTGGCCTTGAATCGGTCCACGAAAGCCTGAAGGTGCTGGCGCCGTGCGTCCTGTTTCTTGGCCTCGGCGGTCAGCACCGCGCGTTGTTCGGCCCGGGTGCGGGCGAAGGTGTCATAGCCGCCCTGATACAGGGTCAGCTTGCGCTCATCGAGATGCAGGATCGCGCCGACAGCCCGGTTCAAAAGCCCCCGGTCATGGCTGATGACAATCACCGTATGCGGATATTTCGCCAGGTAGCTTTCCAGCCACAGCGCGCCTTCCAGGTCCAGGTAATTGGTCGGCTCGTCCAGCAGCAGCAGGTCCGGCTGCGCGAACAACACGCCCGCCAGCGCCACCCGCATCCGCCACCCGCCCGAGAAATCGGCGCAGGGGCGCTGCATCTCCTCATGCGTGAAGCCCAGCCCTTTCAGAATCGCGCTCGCACGGCCCTCGGCCGACCAGGCATCGATATCGGCAAGCCGCGCCTGAATGTCGGCGATACGCGCCGGATCGGTCGCGCGCTCGGCCTCGGCCATCAGCGCGGCGCGTTCGGTATCGGCCTCCAGCACCGTGTCCAGCAGGCTGGTCGAGGATGACGGCACCTCCTGCGCCACGCCGCCGATGCGCGCGCGCGACGGCAGGCTGATGGTGCCCCCTTCCGGGGTCAGCTCGCCCCGGATCAGGCGGAACAACGTGGTCTTGCCGGACCCGTTGCGCCCGACCAGCCCCACCTTGTGGCCGGAGGGAATGCGCGCCGAGGCCCCGGAGATCAGCGGGCGTCCTTCGACAGAGTAGGACAGTTCGGAAATGCTCAACATGGGGGGCGCTTAGCAGACCGCAACACCCCACGCCAGAGGGTGAAGGCCCTTGTCTGCTGCCGTCGGTGTCGGTCATATCCCGGATATCCGTCGCAGGAGCCCCGCTTGCCCCTATTCCCCACCCGCGCCCCGCCGCGGACCCCGCCGCATCTGGCCACGCTGACCGTTCTGACGGCAACGCCGGTC
>CAJQNQ010000211.1 GCA_905479725.1 uncultured Paracoccaceae bacterium
GGCGCTGTCGCTTCTTTGGGGCGGCTCGTTCTTTTTCGTGCAGGTCGCGGTGCCGGTCCTGCCGGCCCTGACCATCGTCGTGATCCGCGTCGGATTGGCCGCCGTGGTCCTGGCGCTGGTGTTGCCTGTGCTGCGGGTGCGTTTTCCGTCTGGCGTCAGGGTCTGGGCCGCGTTGGCGGTGATGGGGCTCATGAACAACGTGATACCTTTCACCCTGTTCGTCATGGCCCAGGGGCAGATCACCAGCGGTTTGGCCTCGATCCTCAACGCGACGACGCCGCTTTGGGGTGTGATCGTGGCGCATGTCGCAACGCGGGATGAACGGTTGACGCTGGCCAAGGGGGTGGGCGTGCTGGTCGGCTTTGCCGGTGTCGCGGTGATGATGGGCGGGGCCTTTGGCGAAGGGACGATCTGGGCGCAGGCCGCCGGACTTGGCGCGGCGTTGAGTTACGCACTGGCAGGCGTCTGGGGGCGGCGATTTCGGACCTATGGCCTTGCGCCCTTGTCCACGGCCTTCGGGCAGGTGGCGATGGCCACCGTGATGCTTGTGCCTATTGTCGCGCTTGTCGATCAGCCGTGGACGCTGGCCTTGCCGGACTGGCCGGTCATCGCCGCGCTGATCGGGCTGGCGACACTGTCAACGGCGCTGGCCTATGCCCTGTATTTCGGCCTGATCGCCAGCGCCGGCGCGGTCAATGCGTTTCTGGTCACATTCCTGGTTCCGGTCAGCGCCATCGGGCTGGGGGTGCTGATCCTGGGCGAAGCCCTGTTGCCCCGGCAGGTGGCCGGCATGGCGCTGATCGCGCTGGGGCTGGCGGCGATAGATGGCCGGGCCGGGCGGTGGGTTTGGCAGCGTGTGCGGCAGGCTTGACGCAGCGCGCGAGAGAACACGTTGCGCGTGCGCCGCACCGAAACCCATGTTCAGTCCAGCAGGAGCGACACGCGACGGTTCTGCTTTCCCTTCTTTTCGATCTTGCCCAGGCGCACGGCGCCGATTTCGGCGGTGCTGCGCACATGGGTGCCGCCGCAGGGTTGCAGATCCACCTGATCCGCGCCTTGACCGATCCGCACCAGCCTGACGCGGCCCTGCCCGCTGGGCGGGCGCACCGACATGGTTTTCACCAGGCCCGGATTGGCCTCCAGCGCGGCGTCGGTGATCCAGTCCTCGGTCACGGGCAGATCCCGCGCGATCAGGGCGTTCAGCGCATCCTCGAGCGCCTGCTTGTCGGCGGGCGCGTCAGGCATGTCGAAATCCAGCCGCCCCTTCTGTGCCCCGATCGCGCCACCGGTCACGGGCAAAGGCAGGACCACCGACAGCAGATGCAGCGCCGTATGCACCCGCATGTGGCGGTAACGACGATCCCAGTCCAGCTCCATGGTTACATCGGCCCCGACCGGCGGCGTGGCTGCCCCATCGGCCAGGATCAGCGCGATGTCGTCGCCATCCTTGCGCGTGTCGATCACGGCACTTTCGCCGCCCTCCCAGCGCAAGACCCCGGCATCGCCGGGTTGCCCGCCGCCGGTGGCGTAGAAAACCGACTGCGCAACCACAACGCCGCCGCTGTCGGTATGCCGGGTGACAAGGGTCGAACAGCTTTGCGCGTAGGCGTCGTCACGAAACAGGGGATGGGTCATCTTGTGCTTTCGGGAAACTCGTCATCGGATTGGTCGGGGCTGTCCAGGGCCGTATCGGTGTCGCGGTCCGGCTTGAGCTGCGGCTCTGCCGGCGCGGGTTCGGGCGGGGCCGGGGATTGCGGTCTGGATTGTTGCAGAGCTTCGGGGTTGCGCAGCCAGATGTCGCGCTGGGCAAACGGAATTTCGATCCCTTCCTCGGCAAAGCGCGCGGCGATCTTGTGGTTCATTTCCGACGCCACGGCCATGATCTGGTTCACATCGCGCAGAATGGCCCGGATTTCGAAATTCAGCGAATCGGCACCAAAACCGCGAAACAGGACGCTCGGTCTGGGGATGGACGCCACCACGGGCTCGCTTTCGGCGATCTCCTGAAGGATCTGCGCAATCTTGCGCGTGTCCGAACCATAGGCCACGCCAACCGGCACGATCACCCGCCCGGTTTTCGACGATTTGGTATAGTTCGTCACGGCGCCCGAAATCAGATCGGCATTGGGCACGATCACTTTCGAACGGTCGAATGTCTCGATCACGGTCGAACGCACCGAGATCCGCTCGATCGTGCCCGAGACGCCGCCGACGTCGATCCAGTCGCCTTCGCTCACCGGACGCTCGATCAGCAGGATGATGCCCGAAACGAAGTTCGACACGATGTTCTGCAAACCGAAACCGATGCCGACCGACAGAGCGCCGGCGACGATGGCAAGGCCCGAAAGATCGATGCCGGCCGTGGTGAAAGCCACCAGTGCGGCGACGGTGATCCCGATATACCCGACGCCCGAGATGATCGCCTTCTGCGCTCCGCGCTCCATCGAGGTCTTGGGCAGGACCGACGTGCCCAACGCGCCTTGCAGCACGCGCGTAATCACGAAGCCGATGCCAAAGACGACAAAGAACGACAGGATATTGGTGGGCGAGATGCGGGTGTTCCCCAGGCTGATCCCGCTGCTGAAACTGCTCCAGATTTCCCACAGATCGGTGACGCGTGCGCCCCAGATCAGCGCCAGCGGCACCAGTGCAGTCAACGACAGCGCCAGCCCGGCCAGCGCCGGGACCAGCCCGTCCACGGCTGTTTCCTCGTCACCGACGATGGTGGTGTAGATCGATGTGACCAGCCGGTGAAGCACGATGACCAGTGCCGCCAGTCCCAGCGACGAAATGGCCGGGAACACGATATGCAGGGCCGCCGTCATATAGCCTGCGCCACCCAGCAGCGGGGCAATCAGGGCCATGATGCTGACCAGCCGGCTGCCCAGCCGCAGCATCCGGTCAAAGAACGGCGATGCGTCCGAGGCCACGCCCTCTTCGTCGGATACTTGTCGTGGTTGATGGCGCCTCAGGACCTGCGCCAGCCGAAAGAGCGCCAGAGCGGCCAGCACCACCAGCGGAAAGGTGATGACGGCCTGCGCGGTCGGTGGTTGGGTCTGCAAGGCAACAAACGGGTCCAGCAGCGTGTAGATCGCCACCAGCAGCCCCATGAACAGGGCTTGCGAGCGGGCGCGGCGGCGGTCGCTGCTGCTCAGGTTCAAGGTCACGCGTTGGCCGTCCGGGATCGGGAACAGTTGCAGCGACAGCCAGCGTGCGACGAAGATCGCCATGCCCGCCTGAACCAGCGCGTTGGCAATGGCTTCGATCGTCGCTCCGGTCATCCGGGTCAGGGAAATTGCGGTTGCCAGCAGGAACAACCCGGCCAGCGGCACCAGAAGTTGCGACAACGAAACGAAAAACGCCGCCACGGTGCGCCCGCGCAGAAGGGCGGTGCTTTGCATCTGGCGCGAAGTCAGCTGCTCCATCCAGTGCCGGCCACGCAGCAACAGCAAGGCGGCCAGCAGCAGGGCACCGATGGTGATCGGCAGATCGGCAATCAGTTCCGCCCGCCGGGCCGGGTCCAGCCAGGCGCTATACACCTCGCCATAGATGTTGAGCCCGGACGACACCAGCGAATCGACCCCCGACAGCCAGTTGGCCGGGTTCACGGGGGAAGGCCCCAGCGACAGCAGCGCGTCGGCTTGCCGGGAGCGCAACTCACGGTCGATGGCCCGGACGATGCCGTCCGCGCGGGTGAACGCCTCGTCGGCCGCCAGCAGCGGCGCTTCGCGCGCATTCAGCAGCCCGTTCAATTCGGTCCGCCGTTGGGTGATTTCAGGGGCTTCGGTCTGCCCTTCTGCCGGGGGCGGACCCAGGGCGGCGATCTGCTCACGCAGCGCGGTGATCCTGTCGGTATGCAGGGCCTGTGTCGCCAGGAATTGGGCCCGGAAGTTCACCACTTCAGCGCGCAGCGCGGTCAGCACATCGCTGCTGGTGTCCGGGTTGTCCAGCGTGATTTCGGCCAGCGCCGCCAGCGCCGCCCATTCGGTATAGTTCGGGCCGGAGTCATCGGGCGTCTGCGCCTGCGCCGGGGCGAAAACGACGGCCAGGGCCAGGGCCAGGGCCAGGGCCAGAACCGCTTGGGTGAACGGCGCAACGAAGCGCCTGGCGGGGAGCGTCAGGGGCGGGGGCATGGCGGGGATATCATTCAAGGCGCGGATCGGGAAGTGACCGGGCCGTGCGGTCCAGCCAGGTGGGCACCGGCAGGCCCTTGGACTTCAGGAATGCCGGGTTGAACAGCTTGGACTGATAGCGCGTGCCGTAATCGCACAGCACCGTGACAAGGGTGTGCCCAGGCCCCATCTGCCGCGCCATGTGAATCGCGCCGGCAACGTTGACACCGGACGAGCCGCCCAGGCACAGCCCTTCGTGTTCGAGCATGTCGAAGGTTTCGGTCAGGGCCTCGGCATCGGGAATGCGGTAGGCCATGTCCGGGGTGAAGCCCTCAAGATTGGCTGTGATCCGGCCTTGCCCGATACCTTCGGTGATCGAATTTCCGGGGTTTTCGATGCCGGTATAGAGTTTCAGCAGGCCAGCCCCTTCGGGGTCGGCCAGAGCGATCTTCACGCCCTTGGATTGCAGCGCCATGCCGACACCGGCCAGCGTGCCGCCCGATCCCACGGCGCAGACGAATCCATCCACCTTGCCGCCGGTCTGGGTCCAGATCTCGGGGCCGGTCGTTTCGATATGTGCCTGGCGGTTGGCCACGTTGTCGAACTGGTTGGCCCAGATCGCCCCGTTGGGTTCTGTCCTGGCCAGTTCGGCGGCCAGCCGGCCTGAATATTTCACGTAATTGTTGGGGTTCTTGTAGGGAACCGCCGGCACTTCGACCAGTTCGGCCCCGGCAAGGCGCAGCATGTCCTTCTTTTCCTGGCTCTGCGTCTCGGGGATCACGATGACGGTGCGGAACCCCATCGACGCGCCCACCAGCGCCAGCCCGATGCCGGTATTACCCGCCGTCCCCTCGACGATGGTGCCGCCGGGTTTCAGATCGCCCCGCGCCACCGCGTCGCGGATGATGAACAGCGCCGCGCGGTCCTTGACCGACTGGCCCGGGTTCAGAAACTCGGCCTTGCCCAGGATCTCGCAACCTGTTTCCTCGCTGGCCTTGCGCAGACGGATCAGGGGGGTGTTGCCGATCGCTTCGGCCAGGTTGCGGCGGATCATCGGGGAAGTCCTTTCAATCGAAAACGTCGGCGGCTGTCTGCGCGCCAAGGGCGCACCAGAGGCAGACTTAGTGCAAGTGACCGTTGCGGTTAAGGGCCCGCGCGTAAATCCAGCCCAGAAGCGGCACGATGACCAGCACGGCCAGAAGCGCCGGGACCGGGACCACAAGCGTGGGGATCTGCGCGGTGTAGAGAACCGCGGCGATCACGACCATTGCCAGAGTGGCGGCGAAGAACAAAAGGACCGAGGCGTTGTCGCGAATCGTCAGAAAGAACGCGGCGGCGACCCCCAGCCAGACGCCCAGCGCCCAGACAACCTGCAACCACAGCGCGCCCAGCGGCAAGAGGCGCATCAGCCCGGGCCAGCTTTCGCCGCCCAGGGCGAATCGTTCGATCACGTAATCGGCGCCCAGCAGGCCATGAAAGATCAACAACAACAGCGCCAGCGGAACAAGGGACGCGGGCGCGCGGGGCGGAGCTAGATTTCTGGCCATGGGTTCTGCCTCGTTTGGGATGCCATCAAACTGACGGTTGCCGGGGCCGGTGTCCAGACCCGGCGCGCCGGGCGCCGCCAGTCCTCAGCCGCCAGTCCTCAGCCGCCAGTCCTCAACCGCCAGTCCTCAGCCGTCAGATCCGGCGATCAGAAAATCCGGCTCGTTGGTCAGGGATGCCGAAATGGCGGGTGGCACGCCGCGCGTTATCATCCGGCGGAAAACCACCTCGGCGCGGCTTCCGGCCTCGATCTCCGCCGGAAGCGCGGCCGCCGTCGCGGCGCGCAGCGATGCCGTCTGCGCGGGCAGGGGGCGTGTATCGACAGCCGTGACCCCTGAGCAGCCTTCGCGCAGCCCCTCATGCACGTTCAGCCCCTGCGTTGCCATGCGTGTGGCCGCACTGGCCAGCAGGCGGCATTCGGCTGCGATCCTGTCTTCTGTGGTGGGCGCGCGCAGGGGCGGCAGGGCCAGCGCGCAGGCGCCCAGGAACAGGCCCGCCGTCACGGCGATCAGAGGGGCGCGAAGGGTCATCATGCGCGAACACTAACGCCCCCGTTGCGGGCCGGCAATCACGCTGATGTGGCTTTTGTGTGATCGCCGATCAGCGCAGGCTGAGAGGATGAGTCCTCAACCAGGCCCCCTCATGCGCAGCGGATGGTTCCTCTCTGGCTTGCTGGTCGCGCTGGGCCTGATGCCGGGGCTGATCGCGCTGGGGTCCGGCGGGGTCGCCGCCATCCTGGGGTGCCGTCTGAACCGGATCACCCCGGCGCCCTGCCTTGCCTTCGGGTCCGACTGGGGCGGCTGGTTGCACGCGGCCGCAGGATTGGCCTGGCTGACCGTGTTTGGAGTTCCGCTGGTGCTGGCCGGCTTTGCCTGGGCGATGGCTCTGGCCGCCATCGGTCTGCGCAGGCGGCTGCGGCGTTAGGGGCTTGACCCCGAAGCACTCCCCCCTTTTCCCGCGCCGTCGCAACCGTTAGGGAGGGGGCAAGGAGCCACGCCCATGCTGAAATCCCGCGTCATTCCCTGTCTGGACGTTGCCGATGGCCGCGTCGTCAAGGGCGTCAACTTTGTCGATCTGATCGATGCGGGCGATCCCGTCGAGGCCGCCAAGGCCTATGACGCCGCCGGCGCCGACGAGCTGTGTTTTCTGGACATTCACGCGACGCAAGAAAACCGTGGCACCATGTTCGATCTGGTTACCCGCACCGCCGAACATTGCTTCATGCCGCTGACCGTGGGCGGCGGGGTGCGCACGCATCACGATGTGCGCGCGTTGTTGCTGGCGGGCGCCGACAAGGTGTCGTTCAACTCGGCTGCCGTGGCCAACCCCGATGTGGTGGCCGAAGCGGCGGACCGGTTCGGCAGCCAGTGCATCGTGGTCGCCATCGATGCCAAGACGGTCGCGCCCGGCCGGTGGGAGATCTTCACTCATGGCGGGCGCAACTCCACCGGCATCGACGCCGTTGACTTCGCGCGCACAGTTGCGGCCAGGGGCGCGGGCGAAATCCTGCTGACCTCCATGGACCGTGACGGCACCAAATCCGGTTTCAACCTGCCGCTGACGCGCGCCATCGCCGATGCGGTGCCGATCCCGGTGATCGCATCCGGCGGTGTCGGCACGCTGGACCATCTGGTCGAGGGGGTTGTCGAAGGACACGCCTCGGCGGTGCTGGCCGCGTCGATCTTTCACTTTGGCACCTACACCATCGGTCAGGCCAAGGCCCACATGGCCGCCGCCGGCATCCCCGTGAGGTTGACATGAGCGCCCATCAGACCGGTCCCCTGCAAACCCTGGCCGACACGATCGAGGCCCGCAAGGGTGCGGATCCCGACACCTCGTGGACCGCGCGGCTGCTGGCAAAGGGTCCGGAAAAATGCGCCGAGAAATTCGGCGAGGAAGCCATCGAGGCGGTGATCGAAGCGGTCAGGGGCGACCGGGCGCGCCTGACATCCGAAGCGGCGGATGTGCTGTTTCACCTGCTGGTCATGTGCGCCGCTCGCGGCGTGTCGCTGGCCGATATCGAGGGTGAACTGGCGCGCCGCGCCGGGCAATCGGGCATCGCAGAGAAGGCATCGCGCGGTTGACGCGCCCGCACCGGTCAAACCGGGCGCCCCGCGCGCCGCGACCGTAGGGCGGGATTCACCCCGCCGCCGCTTTCGCGCCAGGCGCCAGCCCTCACAGGCGCAGATCGTAGGTCTTCCACTCGGTGGCCTGCGCGACCTTGTCGTAAAGGCCGCGCGCACGGGCGTTGTCCTCGGCCGTGATCCAGCGGATCAGCCGCCAGTTTTGCCGCCGTCCCTCATCCGCCACCGCTTCGATCAGCGCGCGCGCGGCCCCCGTGCCCCTTGCCTCGGGCGCGACATAAAGATCATCCAGGAAGCCGCTGACGCGCGCCGATAGCGGACTGGCGAAAGGCCGGAAATGGGTCAGGCCGACCAAGTGCCCGGAATCGTTTTCCACCACAAAGCAATCGACCTCATGCGCGTGATCGTGGATCCAGCCCCAGACGGTCGCGCGCATCTCGTCGGTCTGTTCGATCCCGTAGAACGAGGCATATCCGCTGTAAAGCTGTTCCCAGGCAGCACGGTCGCTGGGGTCTGGTCGGCGGGTCAGCATGGGTTCCTCTTTCCTGTTCTGGGGGCCTGACGGCTTGCCCGCCGCCCAAGGGGTTGCGTGGCAGTTTGAACCGGAAAGCCGGCCGCGTCCATATTGGCGCGCGCCACCTTGCCTGCGTCATTGCGCCCTTTCCTTTCCCGCCCCTTTCCCGTATGGCCCCACAAGTCCAAAACGGAGCCGTTCCCATGCAAGGCAGCGCCAATCTCAACCTGATGATAAAAGCCGCGCGCAAGGCCGGGCGGTCGCTGGTCAAGGATTTTCGCGAGGTCGAGAATTTGCAGGTCTCGTCCAAGGGGCCCGGCGACTTCGTCAGCCGTGCCGACCGCGAGGCCGAGCGCATCATCAAGGAAGACCTGCTGGGCGCGCGGCCCAATTACGGCTGGCTGGGCGAGGAAACCGGCGAGATCGAAGGCATCGATCCGACGCGCCGCTGGATCGTTGATCCGCTGGATGGCACCACCAACTTCCTGCACGGCCTGCCGCATTGGGCGGTGTCCATCGCGCTGGAGCACAAGGGCGAGATCGTCGCAGGCGTGGTGTTTGACGCCGCGAAATCCGAGCTGTTCTACGCCGAAAAAGGGCTGGGCGCCTACCTGAACGACACGCGGATGCGCGTCTCGGGCCGCACGCGGATGATCGATTGCATCTTTGCCACGGGTGTGCCGTTTGGCGGCCGTCCGACCCTGCCGGCCACCTTGCAGGATCTCGCGCAACTCATGCCGGTGACCGCCGGGGTGCGCCGTTTTGGTGCCGCAGCGCTGGATCTGGCCTATGTCGCCGCGGGCCGCTACGACGGGTATTGGGAGCGCGGCATGAACGCCTGGGATGTCGCTGCCGGGGCCTTGCTGGTCAGGGAAGCGGGTGGTTTTGTCGGCCCGATCCGCGACGGGCAGAACCCCGTCGAATCTGGCAACATCATCGCCGCCAATGCCGGGGTGTTCGACGCGCTGACCACCACGCTGCGCAAGCGCGACTGACCGGCCACATGGCGCCTGAATCCGTCGCCCCCGGGCCGGGGGGGTATCCGGGCCGCGCGCTTACACGCCGACGCTGGGGCCCATGCAGGCCATCGGCGCATCGGTTTGCTGCACTTCATAAAGTTCGGTCGCCGGACCGTTAGGCCCCTGGAACACCGCGCGCAATCCGTCCCCGGTCAGGAAGAACTGCCAGCATTGTTCGTCCGACGGTGAGTTTTCATACACGAAGCAAATGTTCTCGGCGCGTTCAAACCAGATGCCGTCCTGGCATTGATCGCCGATGAACGTCCAGCGCACACGGCGATCGGGCAGGTATTGCTCTACCCCATACGGGGTTCCGTCGATGCTGAAACTCAGCGTCAGGCCTTGGGTATAGCTGTCGAATTCTTCGGCCGTCAGCGGCGCCTGGGCCGCAGCCGGCAGGCCTGTGGTCAACAATGCCGCGCAAAAAAACAGGGCTCTCATGGTGCCTCCGGGAGTTGTTTGGATCACTGTGCCAGACCCCCCCTCACTGGGCCAGCGCAAAAGCCTCACGTTGACGCGAGGCGGAGCGCGCAGGGTGCACTGCAAGACTGGTCAACCCGGCAATCTTGGGTCCATGACCCTTCGCCACAGGCGCGGAAACAGCGCCAGGATCGCCATCATCGGCAAGGGCGCGGGCAGAAGCGGCGCCTGGTCGGGCAAGATCAGCTGCGGGTAGGGGCGCGACGGGTGCGTGTGGTGATCGGAATGGCGTGACGCGTTCAGCGTCATCGCCGATGAATACCACCCCACCGCGTTCCAGCTGTGCCGCTCGCTGACCGGCTCATACCGGCCCGATGCCAGCTTTTCGCGCCGCAAGCCGTAATGCTGAACATAATCGGCGACCAGCAATTGCGATTGCGCATGTGCCGCGAGAATCAGGTAGGTCAGCGGACCTCCCCAGCCGAACACCGCGAACGAAAGCACCAGACACGCGGCCCCACCCAGCACATAGACCGGGTAAGGGTTGCGCCGCCGACCGCCGGCACGCGCGCGCATCGCCTGTTCGGCGGCATAGCCGGCCCGAAAGCTGCCGATCCACGCCCTTGGCAGGAAGCGCCAGAACCCCTGGCCGCGCCGCGCCGAATTCGGGTCACCAGGGGTTGCGACATGGGTGTGGTGCACCAGCCGGTGGGCCGAGGTGTGGTGCCCGAACAAGAAGGCGATGAAGATCGCCTGCCCCAGACCCGAAAGCCGCCGGTCAGAGCGGTGGATCAGCTCATGCGCCGCCGGATTGCCGATCTGGCCAAAATACAGGCCGAAGGCAATCAGTGCGACGATCCAGTCGACCCCGGACAGGGTTTGGGTCAGCGCATAGAGGGCCAGCGACAGATGGGCGAACTGGGTTGCGCCCAGGAGCGCCAGCAACCCGTCCCCGGCCGGGAAGTCGTGCCCCGACGGGGCCGGAACGGTCAGGCGGTCCATAAATATCCAAAGCAGAAAGATGGACAGCAATGCCGCCCAGATCCAAAAGCCACCCCACATGGCGCCGGGGATCAGCAGGGCGGTTGGCAACAAGGTGGCAAAGGCAAAAGGGAAAAGTCTCATAAGCGCCATCCTACAGCAGCGCGGCAAGGGCAGAAGGGGGCAATCACGGCACCCCCCCTTTCAAATGCACCACGCGTAGTCTAGCTGCAATGGGAACAGGCCAAAGTTACTCAGGGGGCGCACATGTCCTTTTTCAGCAAGCTCAAAGACCGCATGTTGCGCTCGTCGTCGAAACTGGACGAAGGGCTGGATGCGCTTGTCACCGCGGATAGGGGAGCGGACGACGCCGCCGGTCCTGCCGCGACAACGCCGCCAGCACCGGACCAGACGCCAGACCAGACGCCGGACCTGACACCCGCCCCGGCGGCGACCCAAACCCAACCCGGCGCGCCCGA
This sequence comes from uncultured Paracoccaceae bacterium, assembly GCA_905479725.1. Classification (GTDB taxonomy): domain Bacteria; phylum Pseudomonadota; class Alphaproteobacteria; order Rhodobacterales; family Rhodobacteraceae; genus Pararhodobacter. The sequence continues at coordinate 11,155 of CAJQNQ010000211.1, forward strand.
TCCGTCGGCCCCGTCGATGACCGCGCAACCGCGCAAGGGGCTGATCGCGCGGCTGACAGGGCGCGACGATGCGCCGCGCCGTGTGCTGGACGACGACATGATCGAAGAGCTCGAGGATCTTCTGGTGCAGGCCGATCTTGGCGTGGACACAGCGTTGAAGGTCACCGCCAATATCGCGGCGGCGCGGTTTGGAAAGCGGGTTACGACGGACGAGATCAAAGCCGCGCTGGCCGAAGAAATTGCCCGCATCATGGATCCGGTGGCGCGGCCCATGCCGCTCTATGCCAAGCGCCCTCAGGTCGTGCTGGTGGTCGGCGTCAACGGCGCCGGCAAGACGACAACCATCGGCAAGCTGGCGTCGCAGTTTCGCGCTGCCGGCAAGTCGGTGATCATTGCCGCCGGCGACACTTTTCGCGCGGCGGCGGTCGAGCAGTTGCAGGTCTGGGGCGAGCGCGCCGGCGTTCCGGTGATGACCGCCCCCGAAGGGTCCGACCCGGCGTCGCTGGCTTTCGATGCCCTGACGCGCGCGCAGGCCGAGGGTGCCGATCTGTTGATGATCGACACGGCGGGGCGATTGCAGAACCGGGCCGATCTGATGGAGGAACTCGCCAAGATCGTGCGTGTGATCCGCAAGAAAGACGCCACCGCTCCGCACAACACGCTGCTGGTTCTGGATGCAACGACGGGTCAGAATGCGCTCAACCAGGTCGACGTGTTCCGCCAGATGGCCGATGTGACCGGTCTGGTCATGACCAAGCTGGACGGCACGGCGCGCGGCGGGGTTCTGGTTGCCCTGGCGGATCGCTTCGGGTTGCCCATCCACGCGATCGGTATCGGCGAGCAGATCGACGACCTGTCGCCTTTCGATCCGGCGGAATTTGCGGCGGCACTGACCGGCGCGGGCGCGCGATGAACGGTGCCGCGCGGATCGGCGGCCGAGGGTTCGCCGTCGGTGGCTGACTGGCTTGTCGGGTTGGAAGGCACGGCCGAGGGCGCGCGGCTGGCCTATGGCCTGGCGCTTGCGGCGGCGATGCTGCACGCGGTCTTCGGCGCATTGCAAAAGGGCCGGCATGATCCGTGGCTGTCTCGGGCGGCGATCGACGCGAGTTATGGCGTGATCGCCGCGCCATTTGCGTTGTTTGTCGTGCCCTGGCCGGAGCCCTGGATGTGGCCCATTTTCGCCGCCGTTTTCGGAATCCATGTCTGCTACAAGCTGTTGCAGGCCATGGCCTATTCCCGCGGCGCCTATACCGTCGTTTATCCTGTGGTGCGCGGCACCGCGCCTTTGTTCACCGTGATCGGCGCCGGCATCCTGTTTCAGGAACATTTCAACGCCGTGCAGTGGATTGGTGTTCTGGTCCTGGTCGGGGGGATCTACGGTTTGGCGCTCTACAACCTTCGTCACGCAATCCTTGGCCGCGAGACCCTGGGCGCCGCCTTGTTTCTGGCGGTCTGTACGGGTGGGTTTGTGGCGCTTTATACGACCGTCGACGCTTATGGCATTCGCGCTACGGCCAACCCGTTTACCTTTCTCGCCTGGTTCTTCCTGATCGATTCGATCTTCATGCCGATTGTCACATTCCGCCGGTGGTGGGGGCTGCCAAGGGACCAGGTCGTCAGCCTGATGCAGCGCGGGGGGCTTGGCGCCTGTGTCGCCTTTGCCAGTTTCGGCGGCATCATGTTGGCGACCCGTCTGGGAAATGTCGGACAGGCGGCAGTGTTGAGAGAAACATCGACGGTGTTCTCGGCACTGATCGGATGGTTGATGCTGGGGGAGGCGACGGGGCCGCGCCGAGTGGCTTTGATGGCGATGATCGCGGGGGGGGCGGCGATCGTGCAGCTGGCGGCTTGAAAGCCGCCGCTCTGCCTTCGGGAAAGACCACGCATCGCTACTCATTGCGGGGCTCTACGGGCGGTGGCGTCGACGCCAGCGGAGCCAGCGTCTCTCGCAGAACGGCGCTTTCCTGTAGCAGGGTCGCTGAGCGCCGGATCAAGCCCAACCTGCTGAAATCATTGGGATCATCGGTGGATTCGCCCTGCCCTGGCGCTTGGCTCGCCGATAATGTCTGACCGGGCGCGGCCGGGGGGGTGCTTGCCGTGGTCGGGCTGGAAGGCTCGCCAGCGTCCGCCGCACGCGCTGTGCCGGGTGTGGGCTCTTGCTGGCCGGCGTTGGCTTGCGCGGCGTTCGGCGCGGGTGTCGGGTCAGCCTGCGCCTCTGGACCAAGAAACCCGGGCGCCCGGGACAGGGCGCGCGCCACCTGTGCGCGATCCAAGGGCCCGATTTGCGCAATATCCTCCGGCAATCCCTCGACCAGCGGCCAGTCCTGAGCGCGAACGGCCAGGGTTGCGGCGGCCGGCAGGCTGTCCAGTTCAAGGAAGGCGCGGGCCGCAAGGTCTATCTGGCCGCTTTGTTCGAGGGCCTGGGCGCGGATGTTCTCGATCGCGGGCCCCCGAAAACCGGCGACGAGGGACAACGCCAGGTCTGGCGCGCCAAGCAGCAATTGCGCTCGCGCACGCAAGATTGCGCCCGTCTGCTCCTGCGAGGGCTGGATCAAGTCGAGAACCTGTGCGCCAAGCCCCAGATCCAGCAGTCGTTCGGCCACCCTGTGTTGTGTGGCGAGAGGCAGATTTGGGTCTCTCCAGTCTTCTCGCGACAGTATGTAGCGAAGAAAGGCCATGTCGTCGGCGGAATTGGAAAGTTGCGTCCAGAATGCGGCTTCAAGATCCATCAGATCGCCGGACGCCGCATTGCGGTCTGACATCCAGATCCGCAATCTGTCGATGGTGCCGCGGGCCCCGTCAATATCTTCACCGCGCAATCGCAAACGGGTTGCCCCGCCCATCAATGCAATCCCGGTTTCGCTGCTTCGTTCGGTGTTGGCCAGCGCTTCGGCCGTTTCGAGCAATTCGTCCTCGACCCGGGCCCCGGTGGCAAGCGCGAGATCAAGCCGCGTGCGGATGGTTTCGGCATCTTGCCCCGCATTGAAATTCAGGCGCGCCTGCGCGTCGCCCGGGCGCCCGCGTGCCCGGTCAAGAAAAGCTTCCAGCAGCGTCGCGTCTTCAGGGCGCGTCCAGCCAGAGCGCTGCACGGCGCCAATCACGACCCGCGCGGCATCCAGCCTGTTCGCCTCGATCAGGCGCTGAGACAGGTCGGGCCCAAGAAATGTGCGCAAGGCGGCAGTCAGTTCTGTGAAGGTCAGCGCAATGGCCGACGCCGTTTCTTCGCGGATCTCCGCTTCGGTGCCTGCGAGTATTGCAAGAAGCGCGGCCGGCCCCCCACAGTCTTTCAATTGCGCCAGTCGAAGGCGTGAATTGCTGCTTCGGTTCTCCAATATGTCGCTCATGCCCAAGAGCAAATCCCGGCCAAAGACAGGATCCGACGCGTTGGCCATGAGGGCCCTGGCTTCGGCGCCGAAGCCGGACGCCAGGTAGAGCTGGAACAATGCGAGGGCGCTTTCCGGGTCCGGTTGATCGAATTCGCCATAGAGCGAGCGCGACAGGCGTCCGAAGGCCGTCCCAAAGGGTTCGTCCGAGACGGAAAGCAGGAAATCCAGCGCGGTCGCCTCCTGGCAGAGTTCCGTCGGCAATTGCACGGGCGCGGCGTCGGGGTTCTGTCGGTCAGTCACGACACTGATCTGAATGTTGTCCGTTACCGAAAGCGGGCCGGTTTCCGTGGCGCCCAGAAGCGCGTCAGGTGGCAATGGCGGGTTGGTGGCGGGCTCCAGAACGCCCTGCGAAAGCGCGCGGGCAACGGGCGTCGCCAATTCCGCCAGCAGGCGCTCCGGGGACGGCAACGATATCCGGGGTTCGGATCCCGCGCTTGCCAGTCGGTCGGCTGCCACGCGCCTTGCGACAGCCGCGCCGGCAGCGCGCCCAAGGTCCGAGCGCGGCAAGAGCGCCAGGGATGCGGCCTGGGGAACCATGTCGTCGAGTGAGGCGGGACTGGCAGGCGTGGAAGGTTCCGGGGGGGCGGGGCCCGGCGCGTCGGAAATATCCATCACAATCAGGCCCGGGCGTTCTTCCCAGATGTTGCTTGTGCAAGGACAATCCAGCGTCAGGACCAGCAGGCCTGCGTCCATCCGTGCGTCGGCCAGCCTGTCGCGGGAAATCCTGTCGAACAGGCGGGACAGGTCAAAACCATCTGGCGCCGGGGTCAGATTGAGCCGTCGCTCTTGTGCGGCGCCCTCCAGTTGCCAGGCGACTCCGGGCGGCGCGTGCACGACAACCCGCGTGAAGCCGTCATGTTCACCCGCCGTGACCGGATAGCCCTGTGCATGCCCCCGTGCTGCAGCGAGAAGCATCAGGGTGAGCGTCAGGCACGTGGTCAGGGCCCCCTTCACTACGCGGCCTCGCGCTTCAGGTTGCGCATCGCTTCTTCAAGATCGCCGTAACTGGGGCGCATGTGATGCGGCGCGTTCTGGCGTCCGACCTCGATACACATGTTGGCGGGGTGATTGTGAAGATTGGCAATCAGCACCTCGCGGATGAGTTGGTAGAAATGGGCGTCTTCTTCGACGACTGCGCGCATTTTCGACGCGAATGGCCCAACGAACCCATAGGCCAGGAACACGCCCAGAAAAGTTCCGACGAGCGCGCCGCCGATCAACTTGCCAAGCACTTCGGGGGGTTGATCGATGGCAGCCATTGTCTTGATGACGCCCAGAACCGCGGCGACGATGCCCAATGCCGGGAGCCCGTCGGCGACGGTCTGCATCGCATGGCTGGGATGCAGCGCGTGGTTCAGCGTCGCCTCCATGCGTTTGTCCAGCACCTCCTCGACCTGCATCGGATCATCGTAGCTCAGCGTCATCGAGCGCAAGGTGTCGCAGATGAGTTCCATGGATTCATGGTCCGATTGAATCCTGGGGTATCGTCCGAAAATTGCAGAGCTTTCAGGGTCTTCTATATGCTCCTCAAGTGCCACGGGGTTTTGCCGGGCGAGACGGATCAGTTCGAACAACAAGCACAGAAGATCCTGGTAGTCCGCCGGCTTCCAGGAGGGACCCTTGAAAACCTTGCCAACGTCCCGGGCGGTCTGTTTCGCGCCGGCCCCGCCATTGGCAATCAGAAACGCACCGATGGCGGCGCCGATGATCATCGTCATTTCGAAGGGCAGGGAGTATAGAATGATGCCGAGTTTGCCCCCGGCGGCCAGATAGCCGCCGAACACCATGACGAAGACGACAACGATGCCGATGAGTCCAATCATTGTGTTCTCCGGTGTTTGTGCGCTTCAATCATGGCGTGTGACGTTTAAGAAAATCTGACCGTTCTGGTTACTCACGCGGCACCAGCGCGTTTCGACCGGCGAGCAGCGCGCTGAGCGTGTAGGCAAGTCGGGGTTCCAGCCCCGCCAGAATTGCGGCCGCCGCTTCGGGGTTCAGACGTCCCAGAAAGCCGGCGGCAAAATCCGGGGCCATTTCGGCGAAGACGGCAGAAGCTTCCTCGGGTTTCATCGCTTCGAACACGGTAACAAGGCGGCTGATATCCTCCTCGGCGGCGCGGTCGGCCAACGCCATGGTCGCGGACAACTCGTCCTCGACCGCGGCAAGCGCCTGCATCTGATCTTGCAGCCTGGTCTGCGCGGCGTTGACAAGTGTTTCTCGCTCGGCCAGTTGGGCCTCGCGTCGTTGCAGGGTGGATTCGCGCGTCCGAAGATCCAGCAGCCATTGCGCCGTTTCGGTGGGGGTCGCGGTCTGGGGTGCCCCCTGGGGCGTTGCCGTCTGCGCCGGGGCTGGCACTGTCTGGGCGGGATCGGCGGGTGGCGCGGGATACTGCGCCAGCGCAGCGCCCAGGCCGGTGAACAGCTGCAGGGCTGCACCGGTTGCAAAAAGCGCTGTGAGGACGGGCAGGATACGGGCCGTCGGTCTGGCTTGCCTGGCGCGGCTCATCGCGCGTCTCCGGATTCGCGGCGGCGGCGCAGAATGCGGGCGCGAGGTTGGCCGGGCTCGGCGTCCGCGGGTTTGGGAGGCGTCGCGGCTGCACCGGTCCAGCGTGAGGGCGGTGCGCGCAGATCCGGCTCTGGCGCGGAGGGCAGGTCATGCATCGAGGCTACGAGCAGTTCCAATCGTCTGGCGACCGCTTCGGCGCGTGCGGTCTGCTCGGTCAGGCTCGTGCTGGTCTTGCCCGCGCCTTCCCGAGCCGTGCTCAGAGTGCGCGTCAGGTCGTCGACCTGAGCCGAGAGCACGGCGATGGCGCTGCCCATCCCCCCTTCCAGCGATGACAAAGCCGTCAGGCGGCGCGACAGCACGAAACAGTAGACAGCAGCGCCAAGAGCTGCGGCGGCGAGGATGATGTTCGACAGGAAATCCATGTAAGCCCCTCAATTCAAGACGAATTCCATGACCAGAAGGTCACTGACATAGCCCGGACCGGTGACGATCTGGACCCGGCGCAGCATTTGCGCGCGAAGTCTGAGCAAAGCTGCGGGTTCCTCCAGTTCAAGCGGGTCCAGGGCGCGAAGGTAGATGTTCAGAACGTCCATAATTCGCGGTATGAGATATTCGACCTCGCTGGCGTGGGCGGGTGCTACCTCCAATTGCGCCGAAAACCGCAGGTAGCGTGATTCGGCCCGTGGACCCAGGGAGATGGTGATCGGTTCGAGCGGCACGAAACCGACATCGGCGCGAGGCGTTTCGGCGTCTGCCCCCTCCGTCGCTTGAGCCTCGGCAGTCGGTGCATGCCCTGAACCGCCGATCAGCCCGGATACAAGGCCCGAATAGGTTGCGTAGAAGCCCGCACCGCCGCCAGCGAGGGCCATAACCAGGCCGATCACCAGCCCCATGCGCGACGGCTTCTCGACGTTTTCCTCAGGCTCGACGGTGGCGGTCATGTGAATCAGGTCCCCTTGATGTGCATCCTTCGTTCCTCTCGTTTGTGACACAGGGTGACTAACCGATTGTTAATTGCTCTGCGGCAAACATCGGCTGATCGGGACAGAACGTCCGCGAAGGGGAAGAACCTTGGAACAGCTGCTTACAGTCTGGAACGCGCTGGAATTGCGCCGCAAAATCATTGTCGTGGCGGCCACGCTGGGGGTGTTCGCAGCCGTGTTCGGCCTGACACGAATCGCAGCCGCCCCCAGTATGTCCTTGCTGTATGCCGGGCTGGAAGGCCCGCAAGCCGGTGAAATGATCGCCGCGCTGGACCAGCGCGGCCAACGGTATGAGGTGCGCGGCGATGCGATCTATGTCGAAAGCTCTGCGCGGGATGAAACGCGCATGGCACTTGCCGCGCAGGGAATGCCGGCCAACTCGTCAAGCGGCTACGAATTGCTGGACGGGCTGACGGGCTTTGGCACCACCGCGCAAATGTTCGACGCGGCCTATTGGCGCGCCAAGGAGGGGGAATTGGCGCGCACCATCATGGCCAGCCCCTATATTCGCCTGGCGCGCGTGCACATCGCGCAGGGCGGCACGCAGGCGTTTCGCCGGGATCAACAGCCGTCGGCCTCGGTGACGGTGACGCCCGCAGGGGCCGGGCTGACCGCGGTGCAGGCCCGGGGGTTGCGGTTTCTGGTGGCCTCGGCGGTTGCCGGGCTGTCTGCCGAGCAGGTCTCGGTCATCGATTCGAATGGGGGCGTTGTCGTCAGCGATGACGAGAGCGCAAACAATCAGGGCGGTGACCGTGCCGATGTGTTGCGCGGCAATGTCGAGCGTCTGCTTGAAGCGCGTGTCGGCGCTGGGCGCGCCATCGTAGAGGTCAATGTAGAGACCGTGACGGACCGCGAAACGATAGTCGAGCGACTGATCGACCCATCTTCACGCGCCGCCGTCAGCCAGGAGACGGAGGAGAGCAATTCGACCTCGTCCGACAGTCGCGGGGCGGGGGTATCGGTTGCGTCCAACCTGCCGGATGGCGCGGCGGCCGGCGGGGATGGACAGTCCCAAACGCGGGAGGTGACGTCTCGCGCGCGCACGAATTGGGAAGTCAGCCAGACCAGCCGCGAGGTAGAACGCGGCCCGGGCGCCATACGCCGCCTGTCGGTCGCGGTTCTGATCGACGGTGTCCGTGCGCTGGATGCAAACGGGCAGATGCAATGGACGCCACGGCCAGAGGCTGAGCTGGAGGCACTGCGTGAACTGGTCGCTTCGGCGGTTGGCTTCAACGAGGCGCGCGGCGATGTGATCACGCTGCGATCGATGCAGCTGGAACAACTGGCCGACATCCAGGGCTCGGCGCCAGGAGCAGGTATGATCGACCGGTTGGGGCTGGACGTGATGGCGCTGATCCGGCTGGCGGCGCTGGCCGCCGTGGTGCTGTTCCTGGCCCTGTTCATCTTGCGCCCGCTGTTGCGCCCGGCGCCGGCCATGGCCGAGACCGGGTTCCTGCCCGGGCCGCGGCGCACGGGCGTGCCCGAGGTTGAGGGCCCGGTCCTGACAGGGGAAATCGCCGACGACGTCGCGGCGAGCCCATCGCAGCCCGCCGCCGATGATGGCAAACCGGACCTCGAGGCCGCAAATCCGGTCGAACGCATGCGCGCCCTGATTGCTGACCGGCAGGATGAAACCCTGCAGATCCTGCGCCACTGGATGGAAGACACCGAGGAGCCCCGCTGATGGCCCAGCCGCTGCAACTTGAGGTCTTCGAGACGCCTCAAACGCCCGATGGCCCGGTTTTCCTGATGCCTGAACAGGTCGAGGACATCCGGTTGAACGCCTATGAGCGCGGCTACGGTGCGGGATGGGACGATGGCGGGCAGCAAGGAGAGTCCGAGGATGCCGCCCACCGGGCCGAAATCCGCCGGCAGGTCGAGCAGATCAGCTTTGGCTATAATGAAGCGCGCGCGCATGTCCTCAACGCGCTCAATCCGCTGCTGACCGCCGTATTCGACACCGTCTTGCCCGAAGTGTCGCGGGCCGCCATCGTGCCGCTGGTGATCGATCAGTTGCTTCCCCTGGCGCATGGCGCGGCCGAAGAGCCGTTGATTCTGACGGTCCCCCAAGGGATGCGCGCGCGGTTCGAGGCCGCGTTCGAAGGGTTGGTCCTGCCGCCCCTGACCCTGAACGAAAGCGCCGAACTGGCCGATGCTCAAGCCGTAATCAGTCAGGGCGAAAGTCAGTCGCATGTGGATCTGACGCAGGCTACGGACAGCGCCCGGATGGCGCTGGAACGTTTCTATCAATTCCAGAACGAGGACAGCAAACATGCCTGAATCCGCAACAACCGAATCTCAGACCACGTTGTCCAAGGGGGCGTTCACGCAGGTTCCCATCGAGATCGTGATTTCCGTCGGGCGGGCGCGGCCGCTGGTGCGTGAACTGCTGCGGTTGCAGCGGGACAGCGTTCTGACGCTGGACCGGCGGATCGAGGATCCGGTTGAATTGTTTGTCGGCGACCGTCTGATCGCGCGCGGTGTGCTGGAGGAACTGGACGGGGACCAGGCGGGTCAGATGGCGGTTCGGTTGACCGAAGTTGCCGATCTGTCGAACGGGCTGTGATGCGGCGCTGGACCCTGCTCGCCTGCGCGGCCCTGGCGGTCAGCCTGTTGCCCCAGGGCGCAGGGGCGCAGGAACTCACGCTGTCGATGGGCGAAGACGGGGGGTTGGCGGTCCGCTCGATTCAGATCCTGGTACTCATCACGCTGCTGAGCCTGGTGCCGGGCCTGCTTATCATGGTGACCAGCTTTCCCTTTGTGGTCACCGTGCTTGCGATTCTGCGCCAGGCTATAGGTTTGCAGCAGTCACCACCCGGTATGTTGCTGACAACGCTGGCAATATTTCTGACCTATTTCGTGATGGAGCCGGTGTTTGTCGACGCCTGGCAGGGCGGCGTTGTGCCCCTTCAGGCGGGAACGGTGGGTCTGGATGAAGCCCTGGTAAACGCATCCGAGCCGTTTCGGTTGTTCATGATGGGGCGGATCGATCCCCAGACCTGGGCGGGACTTGCCGAACTCAGGCCGCAACCGCCGGAATTCGCGGCGGATGGGCCCCTGTCGGTCATGGTGCCGGCGTTTTTGCTATCGGAACTGTCACGCGCATTCGAAGTGGGTTTCGTCGTCTTTCTGCCGTTCCTCATCATCGACCTTGTTGTCGCGGCGGTGCTGATGTCGATGGGCATGGTGATGGTGCCGCCGGCAATTGTCTCGCTGCCCTTCAAGCTGGCCTTCTTCGTGGTCGCGGATGGCTGGACGCTGATCGCCAACGCGCTGGTGCGCGGCTACCAGTAGCCCGGCTTGCAATCAACTCCAGCTGACATCGCCCAGAAAGATATAGCCCGCGCCATAGATGGTCTTGATGAGGCGCGGGTTCTTTGGGTCCTCGCCCAGCTTTGCGCGCAGCCTGGAGATTCGGACATCCATCGCACGATCGAAGCTCTCACCGGCAGCGCCCCCCAGTGATTCCTGCATTTGAGTGCGCGAAATAAGCCGCTTGGGCGATTCCAGGAACAGGCGCAGAACCTCGCCCTCGGCATGGCTGAACGTCGTTTCCTGCCCGTCATCGGCGATCAGGACATACCGGTCGAACTGCGCCTGCCAGCCGTTGAACCGGGCAACCGCGCCGCCGCTTTCCGGGGCCGACCGGCTCTTGCGCAGCCTGGCGCGAATCCGGGCGACCACCTCGGCGGGCTCGAAGGGCTTGATGATGTAGTCATCGGCCCCCAGTTCCAGCCCGGTTATCCGGTCATTGATATTGGCGCGCCCGGAAATGATGATGATCGTTGCTCCGCTCTCCAGCGCCAGCCGGTGAACCAGCGCCAGACCGTCCCGGTCGGGCAGGCCCAGATCGACAAGGCAGACGTCGGGCGCCGTGCGCTTGAGCGCGGCCTCGAATTCCGTGGCGCGCGAAAAAGTGGAGGTGCGAAAGCCGGCATCGCTCAGTGCATCGGCCAGAATGCGCCGGATTTCGGCCTCGTCATCCAGGATTGCGACATGGGGTTGGGACATTTCACCGGCCTATTGCGCCGCCACAGACGAAGCAAGGGTGCATCGCACAAGAAACGCATCCAGTGCGGCGCCGTCGAAGGGTTTTGTCAGGATATCAAACTGCTGCGCTGCCCGTTGATACAGCGGGTCCGATGCGGGCAGCGAGGTCATCAATCCACCGGGCAGCCCGGTGCGCGTCTGTCCGAGCTCGCAAAGCAGATCAAGCCCTGTGCGATCCCCGGGCAACTGGATATCGGACAGGATGAAAGTCACCTCAGGGATCTGCGCCAGCGCGGCGCCATCTGCTGCGTTTTCGGCCTCGATCACCTGATGACCGGCGCCGACCAGGGTTTCGCGGATATGGGTGCGCAATTCGGGCCGGTCCTCGACCAGAAGCACAAGGCGCGCAGACACCGGCGTGGTGGGTGCGGCCGGGCGCATCGGCAGCCGCAAGGTCACCCTGGCCCCCCCGTCTGCCCGGTTCTGGGCGCGCACCGAGCCGCCCGACAGCGTCGCCTGGTCATAGACCATCGCCAGGCCCAGCCCCGATCCGTTGTGGCCCTTGGTGGTGAAAAACGGGTCCATCGCGCGCTTCAGCGCGTCCGCCGAAAAGCCGGGGCCGTCATCCTCCACAGCCAGTTCCAGCCAGGTATCGCGCACCCTCCGGGCGGCGACGCAAATATGGCCGCCGGCCGGGCCAATGGCGTCGCGCGCATTCAGGATCAGGTTCAAAAGGCTGTCCTGAACCGCACCCTGGTCCAGCATCATCCGGTCCAGCCCGGGCTCCAGCGACAGGGACAGACGGACCGTTTCCGGCAAGGACGGGGTCGCCATCATGCGAAGATCATCGAGCAAGACCTCCAGATCCGTTGGTTCCGGTCGCAGCCGCCGTGCGCCTGAAATCTCGCCGATCCGGCGCAGCAATGTGCCGCCACGGCGCGCTGCGGCCTGCGTTGCGCGCACCAGATCTGCGGGTTCCGGCGGCAGCTCAGGCATCTGCGCCAGCTTGCCTTGCAGCCCCAGAATGATGGTCAACAGATTGGCGAAGTCATGCGCCAGCCCCGATGTCAGCTGCGCCGCCAGTTCCCGCTTGCGGGTTTGTGTCAAGGCGGCGCGGGCCTGGGTTTCCTGGGTGATGTCGGTGGACAACACATAAACCCCGCCCCCCTGAACGCCCCCCTGAACGCTGCCCGACAAGTCGGTCACGCCCGGATCCGGGGTCAGTGCGACGCGAATCCGGCGGCCGCTGTCTTCATGCGTGATCTCGCAGATCGCGGGATCGCCGTTCATCGCCCGCTGAATATGCGGCAGGATGCGCGAAAACGTCACCGGGCCCAGCGCGACCGAGGCGTGCAGGCCGACCACATCGCTGGGCGCTCCCGGCATCACGGTCGACAAGCGGCGATTGGAATAGGTGTAGATCAGGCTCGGGTCGATATGCGCGATATGCGCCGGCATCATTTCGGTGACCAACCGGGTGCGGGCCTCCATTTCGGTCAGTTCGCGCTTGGCCTCCTGAAGCGCCGCGTTGGTCGCGGCCAGTTCGCGGTTGGCCAGCCCCAGGCGCTCGGCATGGGTCAGAACCTGATCCGAGAGTTCTTCGGACCGGGTGCGCAGCAATTCTTCCTGCAGCTTGATCTCGGTGATGTCGGTATAGACGCTGACCCAGCCGCCCTGTTGCAGCGGTGCCCCCTCGACCGACACCCAGCGACCGTTGGGCCGGCGGCGCTCCATGTAATGTGGCTGGAAGGCCAGCGCGGTCTGCACCCTGAGCTGCACGGCATGGTCCGGGTCCGGCTGATCGCCGTATTCGCCGCGTTCGACCAGAAAGCGGATCGTTTCCTCGAACGAGGCGCCGGGCGTGACCAGCGCGTCCGGAAGGCCGAACAGTTCCTGATATCGTTGGTTGCACACCGCCAGCTTCAGGTCGCTGTCGAAGATCGACAGGGCCTGCTGGATCAGGTTCAGACCCGCGCGGGTCAGCTTGTCGACAGAGTCGCTGTGCATCGGTGGCCAGAGTAATGCCCGGCGCGGCTGTTAGTCCAGCACTTCGCCCGGGTCGATCCCCCACAACGCGCTGCGGTCCGCCCATCCGCGTGTGCCGTCAATGCTGAGCCGGCACCAGTCGGTCACGCATTCCATGATATGCGCGACCACCCCGGTTTCAAGAATGGCCACCTGTGGTGCTTCCAGTTGCGGGCGTGACAGCATGGGCGTCATGTCCCGGGTCACAAGCACCGTGCGCACACCCGATAGGGCCGAATAGTGCATCCAGCCGCCCTCACCTTCTGAATCCTCCACCCGGCGCCAGTTTTCGAACTCGCCGGTGACCCGCAGCGGCATGCCGCGCCGCGCGAACACCCAGTCCACCCGATGCGCCGTGCTGGGCCCCCTGCGCGCGCGTCCCGACGATATTTTCAGTGACACGTAACGTGGCAACGGCAATCCGGTTTCGGTTCCGACCTGCGGTTGCTCGGTTTGCGCCATCGTCGAAACCGGGGTCAGCCCCAGCGTGACCAGCGCCATCATGACCAGCGCAAGAAGCGGTATTCTCATGTCTGTCTGCCCGGTCCGCCTTGCGGATCCTCGTTCGTCCCAGCCCTCGCGCAATTATATTTCGTGACGATGGGCCGAGGCGCTTGTGCCTCGTATCTGTATCGGTCACTTTGCCAGCAGTAGGCTTGTTTTGAAAGACCCAAGGAGACGTCCATGGCCGCCAAGCGCCTGAGTGTTGTCGTAACGCGACGCTTGCCTGATCCCGTCGAGACGCGGTTGAAGGAACTCTTCGACGCCGAGCTGCGCGAAGACGACAGCAAGATGACCCGCGATGAACTGGTCGCAGCCATGCGGCGCGCCGATGTGATCGTGCCGACGGTGACCGACCATATTGACGCGCCGATGCTGGCGCAGGCCGGCGAGCGGCTGAAGCTGATCGCCAATTATGGCGCCGGGATCGACAATGTGGATGTCGCCTCGGCCCGGCAGCGCGGGGTGCTGGTGTCGAACACGCCCGGCGTGGTGACCGAGGACACCGCCGACATGGCGCTGGCGCTGATGCTGGCGGTCACGCGCAAGATCCCCGAAGGGTTGAGCGAGATGCAGGCCGGGAACTGGCAGGGCTGGTCGCCCCTGACCCATCTGGGCGGGCGCATTGGCGGCAAGCGGCTGGGCATTCTGGGCATGGGCCGGATCGGGCAGGCGGTGGCGCGGCGCGCGCAGGCCTTCGGGATGCAGATCCACTACCATAACCGAAGACGCCTGCGTCCCGAGGTCGAGGAACCGCTGGACGCGACGTTCTGGGAAAGTCTGGACCAGATGGTGGCGCGGATGGACGTGATCTCCATCAACTGCCCGCACACGCCGTCGACATTTCATCTGATGAACGCGCGTCGGTTGAAATTGATGAAGCCGGGTGCGGTGATCGTCAACACCTCACGCGGCGAGGTGATCGATGAAAATGCCCTGACGCGCGGATTGCGGGCGGGCGAAATCGGTGGTGCCGGGCTGGACGTTTTCGAACGCGGCCACGAGGTGAACCCGCGCTTGCGCGAACTGCCCAATGTCGTGCTGCTGCCGCATATGGGGTCGGCGACGCTTGAGGGGCGTATCGAGATGGGCGAAAAAGTGATCCTGAACATCAAGACCTTCGCCGATGGCCATCGGCCGCCGGATCAGGTGCTTCCGGGCATGATGTAGGGCGACAAAGGGGGCTTGCGCCCCCTTTGTTATCAGCCTTTCGGGCGTGTCGGGCGCTTGTCGCCGCCGGGGGTCTTGGCACCGGGCTTGCCGAATGGTTTGCCAGCAGGTTTCCCGCCAGCCTTGAAACCGGGTTTTCCGCCCGGTTTTCCGCCCGGTTTTCCGCCGGGCTTTGCACCCGGTTTTGCACCGAATGTGCGGGCCGGTTTGCGGGCCTTGCCGCTATCCATCCGGGCCGATGGGTTCGAGGGATCGAACCCTGCGGGCTTCGCCCGTGCGGCCGGTTTCGTATCGCGCGAAGCGGGTCTGTCGCGGGCTGGCTGATCGTCGCTGCGGGCTTTCCAATCTGGTTTGCCACCAGATTTCGCCGGGCCGTCGGTGCGCGGTCTGCCGCGCTCACCATCGGCTTCCTTGTGGCGCGGCTTGGGGCCGGGCGTGGCGGGGCGGTCGCCGTAAGGCGCGCGCTCGGGCCGGGGGGGGCGGGCACCGGGGCGCGGCGCTTCTTCATGGCGCGGCTTGCGGTCTGGCCGACCTTCGGGGCGTCCCTCCGGGCGGGCATCAGCCCCCCTTTCGGGCCGGGGGCTGGACGGTTTGCGCGGGGAGTCACCGTCGTATTTGCGCGGTGGGCGGGTGTCGCGGTCGCCGCGCGGCCCGCCTTTGCGATCCCCGCCCTTGCGGTCATCGAACCGGGGGCGCGGGGCCGGGCGCTCGCCCTCTGCCGGGGCCTCGGCGGGCGAAACCTGGATGTCTTGCTCCAGCGTCATGGCGTTACCCAACGCGTTCAGGAATCGCTCACGGCAATCGTCATGCAGCTGAACCAGCGTGTGCGTGTCGTAAATCCGGATCGCGCCGATATCGGTCTTGGTCAGGTTTCCCACCCGGCACAGCATCGGCAACAGCCAGCGCGGTTCAGCCTGCTTGTCATGACCGACACCCAGCTTCATCCAGAAACTGCGCTCGAATTCGGCGCGGGCGCGGGGTTTGGGACCATCGGCGGTGACGGCAACGACTTCTTCGGGAGCAGAGCGGGCCGAGAAGTAGAACCGCATCACCGCCGCTGCCAGTTCGCGCGAGGTGAAACGCTCGGCCAGATGGGTGACCAGCTCCATTTCCGATTGATCTTCGGGTTTGGTCAGGGCCTCGTCGGTCAACAGGCGCTCGGTGTCGCGCGCGTTCACATCGGTGGCCGACGGCGCCGGTGCCCACTCGGCATTCAGATTGGCGCTGCCCAGCAGGCGTTCGGCCTTGCGGCGCGCGTTCAGCGGCACGATCAGCGCGCTGACGCCCTTGTTGCCCGCGCGGCCCGTGCGGCCAGAGCGGTGCAGCAGCGTTTCCTTGTTGGTCGGCAGATCGGCGTGGATGACCAGTTCCAGACCCGGCAGGTCGATTCCGCGCGCCGCGACATCGGTGGCCACGCACACACGGGCACGGCCATCGCGCATCGCCTGGAGCGCGCGGGCGCGTTCGTCCTGCGCCAGTTCGCCCGACAGCGGCACCACCGAAAATCCGCGGTTCAGCAAGCGCGCGGTCAGGTGGTTCACGGCCATGCGGGTCTTGCAGAAGACCAGCGCGTTGCGCGCCTCATAAAACCGCAGCAGGTTGACGATGGCGTTTTCCGCGTCCTCGGGCGCGACGGTCAGCGCGCGGTAGGCAATATCGGCATGGGTGTCGCGCGCGGCCTGCGTCGCCACGCGCTGCGCGTCGCGTTGGTAGGTGCGCGCCAGCCGCTCGATATCGCGCGGCACCGTGGCGGAGAACAGCAGCGTGCGACGCTCTTCGGGCAGGGCCTTCAGGATGAATTCCAGATCGTCTCGAAAGCCCAGATCCAGCATTTCGTCTGCTTCGTCCAGCGTCACGGCCTGCACGGTCGACAGGTCGATATTGCCGCGCTCGATATGGTCGCGCAGTCGGCCCGGCGTGCCGACCACGATATGTGCGCCGCGGTCCAGTGCACGGCGTTCGGTGCGCGCGTCCATGCCCCCGACGCAGCTGGCCAGCACCGCCCCCGCCGCACCATAGAGCCATTCGAATTCCCGCCCGACCTGCAGCGCCAGCTCCCGCGTTGGGGCGATGATCAGCGCGCGCGGACTGTCGGGCGGCGGCAGCATCGCAGCGTCGCCCAGCAGATCCCCCGCCATCGCCAGCCCGAAGGCCACCGTCTTGCCCGAACCGGTCTGCGCCGACACCAGCAGGTCGCGCCCGGCCAGTTCAGGCGCCAGCACGGCCTCTTGCACGGGGGTCAGTGTTTCGTACCCCTTGTCGGCAAGCGCCTTGGACAGCGCGTCGGGAAGGGACGAAAAGGGGGAGGTCATGGCAAATCCGGCGCAAAAAGGGGTCAAGCCGCCCCAATACGCCCGCAAACCCCCTGTGTATAGGGGCAGAATGGCAAGACATGCGAAGACCCGCCATGCAAAAACGGACGGGCGGAGGGGCGGATGGCCACAAACTACCATGATCGAATTCAGCGCGTCCATGCCGCGATCCACGCGAACCCGGCGGCCGACCATGCGCTGGACGAGCTGGCGGACATCGCCGCGCTGTCCAGGTTTCACTTTCACCGCGTGTACACGGCGATGACTGGCGAAACGGTGGCCGAGGCCGTCCGCCGCATTCGTCTGGGGCGTGCGGCGCAGGCGCTCAGGCGCGGGTCGGCCCCGGTGGCGCAGATCGGTCGCGATCACGGCTACGCCAATGCGGGTAGCTTCAGCCGTGCCTTTCGCGCGGCCTTCGGTGTTACCCCGTCGCGGTTTCGCGCTCAACCGGAAGACCATGCCGTGCCCGCCTATCTGGCCTTCACACAAGGAGACCCGACCATGTATCCCGTTCAGATTACCACCGAGCCCGCCCGCCATGTCATTGGCGTGCGCCCTATCGGCCCCTATCCGCAGATGGGGCGTAGCTTTCAGACCCTGTCCGGGGGCTTGTTCAAGTCGGACCTGTGGCCGCAGGTGCAGGCAATGCTGGCGGTGTACTTGGATGACCCCGCGGTGGTTGACGCTCAAAAGCTGCGCGGTCTTGCGGCTGTTGCGGTTGCGCCCGGCACGGTGCCCCCGCCAGGCTTCGAGTCCCATGATCTTGACGGCGGGCGCCATGCGGTGATGCGCGTCACAGGCCCCTATTGCGGCCTCTCAGCGGCGTATGACTGGCTCTACGGCGCCTGGCTTGCTCAAAGCGGTGTGACCCCGCGCGACGGCCCGTGCTATGAGCTATATGTCAACAATCCGGGCGAAACCCCGCCACAAGACCTTGTCACTGACGTTTACCTGCCCCTGCACGACGAGGATTGAACCGGAGGACACATGGCCAAGGATCCCTTTCTGAGCGGCAAATCCGGTCGCATCGACCTGATCGAGGTGCCCGAGATGCGCTATTTCATGATTGACGGCGCGGGCCCGCCCGAAGGCCCGGTCTACAGCGCCGCTATCGAGGCCCTTTATGCGCTTGCTTACGGCGCGCGCTTTCAGGGCAAGGCGTTGGGGCATGACGAAAAGGTCGGCCCGCTGGAAGGGCTGTGGTGGGCCGACGACTACAGCGCCTATACCGATGGGCGGCGCGAGGAGTGGCTGTGGACGATGATGATCCGCGCACAGTCCTGGCTGGATGAATCGATACTGGACGGGCTGCGCGACACCGCCATGGCCAAGCGCAAGAAGAAGCCCGTGACAGCCGAGGCAATTTCACGGGTCGGCCTGCGCAGCCTGACCGAAGGGGCCTGCCTTCAGGCCCTGCATGTCGGCCCCTATTCTGACGAAGCGCCGCTGATCGCGCGCATGCATGACCAGGAGATGCCTGCGCGCGGTTTGCGGCCGCGCGGCAAGCATCACGAAATCTACCTGTCAGATCCAAGACGCGTTGCGCCGGAAAAGCTGAAGACTCTGATCCGGCAGCCCGTGGCTCCAGTCGAATGACGCGAAGGTTGCCGGGCAAGAACTGGCACTAAATCAACCTTGAATCGGGCTGGTAGTTTGTTTTTTGCTCCAGTTCAGAGATATTCTCGATCTGTCCCCACAACGACCCTATTGTCAGACCAAAACAGAAGCGCGCGCCCGTTCGGGGCGCGCGCTTCGTCACCAGCGGCTCGGCTCCTCCTCCGGCCGGGTGGAGTTTGGTCAGGATCCGGCGATCATCTCGGATTGCTTGACGATCACCTCGGCCTGCTTGATCGATGCGATATCGACCAGCCGTCCCTTGTAGACCGTCGCACCTTCTCCGCGCGCCTTGGCGTCTTCCATGGCAGCCAGGATCTCGCGCGCTTCGGCGACGGCGGCGTCGGACGGAGTGAAGACCTCGTTCGCCAGCGCGATCTGCCTGGGGTGGATCGCCCATTTTCCAACCATCCCCAGGGTGGCCGAACGTTTCGCCTGCGCGCGATAGCCTTCATCATCACTGAAATCGCCAAAGGGGCCATCCACGGGCAAGACACCATGCGTGCGGCAGGCCGCAACAATAGCTGTCTGCGCCCAGTGCCACGGATCG
>CAJQNQ010000212.1 GCA_905479725.1 uncultured Paracoccaceae bacterium
TGGCGGCCATCATGGCGGCGCCTGGAAGGTGGCCTATGCCGACTTCGTGACGGCGATGATGGCGTTCTTCCTGATGATGTGGCTTTTGGGCGCAACAACCGAATCGCAGCGGCGCGGGCTGGCGGATTACTTCAATCCGACGATCCCAGTGTATCGGATTTCATCTGGCGGCGACGGAATGTTCGGCGGCGTGGATCTGGAAACCCGCGCCCAGGTTGGCCCGGCATCCCCGGATCCTGCGGAAACCGAAGCGGATACCGACGCTGCCGCGCAGGCCGAAACCCGATCCTTCGAGGATATCCAACAGGCGTTGAGCGGCATGGGTGGCGAGAGCCCTGTCCTGGACGAGGCGCTGCGCCACATCATCACCCGCCAGACCGATGAGGGGCTTGTGCTGGAGATATTCGATCTTCCCGGCATCCCCCTGTTCGCCGATGACGGGGATCAGCCGACCCCGATCCTGATCCGGATCATGAGCGTGCTGAATCAGGTTTTTTCCATGGTTGTCAATCCCTTGGCCATAGAAGGCCACACAAGAAGCTACACCGTCGTTCAGGCCGTCGATCCGCGCTGGACCCTGTCCACCGCGCGCGCCAACCGTGTGCGGGTGATGCTGTCCGAGACCGGGTTCGACCCGGTGCGATTGTCTCGGGTCACCGGTCACGCCGACCGGCGCCCGGTCGATCCCAACCCGATGGCGGTGCGCAACAACCGGCTGGAGCTGATCCTGCTCAGGCAAAATCGGTAGGCCTGGGATCGACCGGGCAACAGGGGGGCAGGGCGAAATTTCAGGCGGCGGATTGTCGTTAGGCAGGCATTAACGCCCGTCATGCATGGTCAGGGCCAATCGCTCTGCACCAGCTTGAAAGGCACGCTGCCCATGTCCACGCTTTATTCCTCGTTCAATGCCGGCATTTCGGGGCTCAACGCCAATTCGACCCGGTTGTCCACGATCTCCGACAACATCGCCAATTCCGGCACCATCGGCTACAAGCGCGTGGTCGCCTCGTTCAACTCCATGATGATGTCGGGCTCGCAATACGGCCCCTTCATCGCCGGCGGCGTCCGTTCGGCGACGGTGCGCATGATCGATGAACGCGGCGCGCTGACCAACAGTTCCAACGCCACCGACCTGGCGGTCAGCGGGCGCGGCTTCCTGCCGGTCACATCCTCGACCGCCGTCAATTCCGGCGAACCGAACCCGCCGTTGATGTTGATGACAACGGGTTCCTTCCGCCCCGATGCGGACGGTCTGCTGCGCAACCCGGCGGGGTTGATCCTGCTCGGATGGCCCGCCGCCTCTGACGGCACCGTTGGCACCTTTCCGCGCGATACCGCGGGCGGGCTGGAGCCGGTCCGCATCAACTCCAACCAGTTCGCGTCGGATCCGACAACGTCGATCACGGTCCGCGCCAACCTGCCGGCCACGGCGACACGCTCCGACGCTGACGGCACGCCGAACGATATTTCGATGGAGTATTACACCCCGCTGGGCACCACCGAAACGCTCAACATGCGATTCACGCCCACGGTTCCCGCAACCGGGGCCTCGAATGAATGGCTGGCCACCGTCACCGACCCAACCACCGGCACGGTCGCCGGAGAATATCGCATTACCTTCGACGACACGCCGCCGAATGGCGGGCGTATCCTGTCGGTCACACAGGATCCGGGCGCAACAGGCGGCGCCTATGATCCGGTGACCGGGGAATTCTCGGTAACCGTGGACGGCCAGGACATCGCCCTGAATATCGGCATGCCAGCCGGTGAAACCGGCCTGACCCAGATGGCCGAAAGCTTCATCCCCGTGTCGATCGATCGCAACGGCTCGCCCGTGCAGTCGCTGGTCGGCGTGCAGGTTGACCCCAACGGGGACGTGAAAGCGTATTATGACAGCGGCCTGATCCGCACCATCGCGCAGATCCCGCTGGTCGATGTGCCCAATGCAAACGGCCTGACCGCGCTGGACAATCAGACCTATCGCGTGTCTCCCGACAGCGGCGCGATGTTCCTGTGGAACGCCGGCGACGGCCCCACGGGTGAGGTGATCGGCTTTGCCCGCGAAGAATCGACCGCCGATGTCGCCGCGGAATTGACCAACATGATCCAGACCCAGCGCGCCTATTCGTCCAACGCCAAGGTCATCCAGACCGTTGACGAAATGCTGCAAGAAACCACCAACATCAAACGCTGACCTGAAAGGGGGCCGCAATGAGCCTTACCAGCGCGCTGACCAACGCCGCTTCGGGTCTGAGTGCCTCGGCCCGTGCCGTTCAGGTCGCATCCTCGAACGTGGCAAATGCCCTCACCGAAGGCTACGCCGCCCGGCAGATCGACCTGACCTCCTCAACGCTTGGCGGCGTCGGCAGCGGTGTGCGGGTCGCCGGGGTTACCCGTCTGGTCGACCCCGCGCTACTTTCGGCCACGCGCCTGTCCCAGGGCCAGGCCCAGGCAGGCAGCACCGACGCGCGATTTTGGCAAAGCGTTGAGGCTCTGATCGGTCAGCCCGGTCAGGGCGTATCGGCGGCGCTGTCTGCGCTGGAAACCGCGCTGATATCGGCATCCGAACGCCCGGATCTGGACAACCGTCTGCAATCGGTCGCCGATGCCGCGACCGGCCTGGCGCAAACGCTGGGCACGGTTGAAACCGGGATCCAGGCCCTGCGCGCCGAGGCTGATGCGGCCATCAGCCGCGATGTGCAAGCTCTGAATTCGGGCCTGTCCCGGGTCGATGACCTGAACGCGCGCATCGTCGCACTGAACGCTGCCGGTCAATCGACCCTGGGCCTGCAGGACGAACGCCAGGCAGTGGTTTCGAGCCTGTCGGAAATAGTCCCGTTGCGGGAATTCGCGCGCCCGGACGGGCGCGTCACCCTCTATTCCGGCGCCGGACGCCTGCTGCTGGACATCAACCCGCAGGAAATCGGCTTCGCGCCCGCCAACGCCATGGATGCCTCGCTGTCATCGGCATCGGGCCTGTCTGGGCTGACCATTGGCGGGATCGATGCACAGACCGGGCCAGGCGGCCCGCTGGCGGGTGGCCGCCTGGCCGCGAATTTCGCGCTGCGCGACACCCAGGGCCCCGAAGTCCAATCTCGCCTCGATGCGCTTGCCGCCGATCTGGTCGGCCGGTTCGCGGCCCCTGCAACGGACCCGACCCTGACCGCCTCGCAACCCGGCTTGTTCACCGACGCCGGCACTGCGCTGGCAGCGGCTCCGGCCCCTGGTCTCGCCGGGCGCATCGCGGTTAACCCGCTTGTTCTGCCCGATCAGGGCGGCGCGCTTTGGCGCCTGCGCGACGGGCTGGGCGCCGCTGCGCCCGGGCCCGTCGGCGATGCAACCGGGATCCGCAATCTGGTCGGTGCGCTGGACAGGTCCCTGTCTGCCGGTCCTGGCAGCCCGTCGCAAAGCTTCGCGCAAAATCTGGCCAACACCTCAACCTATGTGTCACGCCTGCGCCAGGGGGCCGAGGACAGCGCAACCCAAAGCGCGTCTCATCTCTCTGAACTGACACAGCAATCCTTGGCGCAAGGCGTGGATACCGACGCCGAAATGCAACGCCTTCTTTCCATTGAACGGGCCTATGCGGCCAATGCCCGTGTCATCCAGACCGCAGACACCATGCTGCAACGCTTACTGGAGATTTGACAATGACATGGCTCTCCTTGGGGTCTCTCGCCCTTCCCTTTCAGTTGCAGCGCCAGGGCGTAGCCCTGCGCAGCGAGATCGCACAGCTTGGCGTAGAGTTGACCACCGGTCAGTCAAGCGATCCCGCGCAGCGTCTGCGCGGCGAAACGGGGGCCCTGTCCGCCCTGACTTCCCGCGTATCCCGCCTCGAGGCGTTCGATCAGAACGCGCGCATGCTTTCAGCCCGCGCGGAGGTCTCGCAATCCGCGCTCGGGCGCGCCAATACCGCGCGCGAGCGAGTGGCGGCCGGAATGCTGGCGGCCGCCGTTGTCAGCGCGGATGCAGCCAGCCTGACCGCCGCCGGAACGACCGCCAGGGGCGCCTTGCAGGACGTGATCCAATCGTTGAACCAACGCGTTGGCGGCCAGTCCCTGTTCGCGGGCGCGGCAACCGATGCCATCCCCCTGCCCGATGCCTCCAGCATGATCGCCGCGGTCATGCCGCTTGTGACCGGTCTGGACAGCGCCGATGCGGTGGCGGCCGCGGTCGATGCGGCCTTCACGGCCCCGGGCGGGTTGTTTGAGACGGCACTCTACCAGGGCGCCGCCGCTGCGCCCGGCGCGCTGCTGGACACCGGTGCCGGCTCGCTGGACCAGCCCACAGCCGCCGATCCGGCGATACGCGGCCTGTTGGCCGCGCTGGTGACATCCGCGCTGACGGCGGATCCCGCGATGTCGCTGGGGCTGGATCAACGCCGCAGTCTTGCGCAATCCGGTGCGGAATCCCTTCTGGGCAACGCCAGCGCGCTGAGTGCGCTTCAAGGCCAGGTTGGCGAAATGCAGGCCACGCTGGAGGGAAGGCTGCTGCAATACCAGACCGAGAAAGACGCCCTGACCACCGCCAGGCAGGACCTGATCGGCATCGACCCATACAAGGCCGCATCGCGCCTGGAAGAAGCCCGCACTCAGCTGGAAACGCTTTACACGGTGACCGCCCGCACCGCGCGGCTGTCCTTGGCGGAGTATCTGAGATGACGCGGACCATCCTGTTGGCCCTGTTTTTGATGGCCGCCGCATCAGCCGCTGAGGCCCAGATCCGGCTGAAGGATCTCGTGGAATTCGATGGCGTGCGCGGCAATGACCTGATCGGCTATGGGCTGGTCGTCGGGCTGGACGGGTCCGGGGACGGCATTCGCAACGCGCCGTTTACCGAAGACATCATGGCCAATATCCTGGAACGGCTGGGTGTGAACGTCACCGGTGAACAGTTTCGCCCGCGCAATGTCGCCGCCGTCCTGGTCACGGCCACCTTGCCACCCTTCGCGCGCACCGGCTCGCGGGTGGATGTCACGGTCTCGGCAATCGGTGACGCGGGCAGCCTGTTCGGCGGCACTTTGGTCATGACCCCACTGAACGGTGCGGACGGGCAGATCTATGCCGTGGCCCAGGGCGCCGTCATCGCCGGGGGCGTCGCCGCCCGGGGTGATGCCGCCGAGGTCGTCGAAGGCGTGCCGACCTCCGGCACGATACCGGGCGGCGCGCGGGTCGAACGCGAGATCGAATTCGCGCTGGCCTCGCTGACGCAGGTGCGCCTGGCCCTCAGGCAAGCGGATTTCACGACCGCTGTGCGCATCGAGCAGGTCATCAACACGTATTTCGGGCGGGCGGTGGCGGCGATGCAGGATGCCGGCACGGTGGTTCTGGACATCGCGGCGACCCGAGCGCCCAGTGCGGCCCATGCCCTGAGCCGGATCGAAAACCTGACGGTTTCGCCCGGCAGCCGCGCGCGGGTGGTGATCGACCAGCGATCGGGCACCATCGTGATGGGCGAGGATGTGCGCATCAGCCGGGTGGCCGTGGCCCAGGGTGGTCTGACGTTACGGGTGGAGGAAACGCCACAAGCCGTTCAACCAAACCCGTTCGCGCCGGGTCAAACCGTGGTCCTGCCGCGCACCGATGCGGAGATCCAGAATGACCCGGGCGTCAGCCTGGCCGAAGTGCGCGGCGGCACCACGCTGGCCGAGGTGGTCGCCGGGCTGAATGCCCTGGGTGTCGGACCGCGGGACATGATCGACATTCTGAACACGATCAACGCCGCCGGCGCGCTGCATGCCGATCTGGTGGTGCGTTAGCCGGCGGCGAACCCGCTCAGAGCCGATCTTCGACAAAGGCGATCAGCCGGGGCAGGCAGATGCTGTGCAGATCATAGTTTTCAACGATATGCGCCCGGGCCGCGGTGCGAAGCGGGGCAAGTTCCCGCCAACGTGTCAGGGATTCGATCAGTGTATCCGCCAGATCCTCTGTATCAAAAAAATCCGCCAGCCACCCGTTTTCGCCATCGGTGATCAATTCCTCAACCGGCGCGGTCCGCGAGCCGACAACCAGAGCACCCGCGCTCATGGCTTCGAGCATCGACCATGACAGGACAAAGGGCACTGTCAGATAGCAATGCACGCGGGTCACCTGCATCAGGCCGATAAACGTGGCATAGGGCACCTTGCCGGTGAAATGCACGCGCGACAGGTCGATCTGGCCGCGAACCTCGTCCAGGAAAATGTCTTTCCAGGTCTTTCCGTCGCCGGGACGCGCGCCATAGCTGACATCATCGCCGCCGACGATCACCACTTGTGCCCGCGGCCGGGCGCGCATCACCGCAGGCAGCGCGCGCATGAAGGAATGATAGCCGCGATAGGGCTCGAGATTGCGGTTGATGAAAGTCAGCACTTCATCGCCGGCCCGCAGCGTCGGTCCGTCGGGCAACGTCACACTGGCCGACGGATTCGGCACCAGCCGCGCGGTATCGATGCCGTCGTGGATAATGGTGATCTTGTCGCGAAAACACGCGGGGAAGGTATCGGCCTGGAACTCGGTCGGCGACAGCGCGGCATCGGCCTGCGCCATCATCAGCGCCTGATGCCCCTGCCGCGCCACTACCGAGAAGGCCTTCTCGTCATCCGCCCGGCCGAACTCGGGGTCGAACCCCACATCCAGCCCGCGCGGCGCGTAGTAAAGCTCGGCATAAAGCAGCAGACGAGCCCCGGGCCAGACCTCGCGCAGGAACAGCGTCTCGCCCCAGTTGATCGACCCCAGCACCACGTCGGGCGCGTCGCCGCGTTGCGACAGCGCCTGCGCGGTGCGGGCGGCGGCGGCGCCGAAGCCGGCGTAATGCGCGAACCCGGCGCCCAGCCCCCGCGGCGGCGCGGCCTCGTGGGCATAAAGCGCGGTGGGCAGCGGCTGGGGGTTGCGGTTGCCGTCCCAGGTCAGGACCCCGACCTTGTGCCCGGCCTTGATCAGCGCCGGCGCGAGATACCGGAACTGGCCGGGAAAATTGCGGTGGACGAGAAGGATACGCATGGACGGCCCGGCGCGAGGTTTCTGGTATCCCGTGATGCCACGCGCGGGCGGGCAAGGAAACCGGGCGCGGAAGTCGCGGGTTTTAATCGAATGGCCCCGATCCCGGCCGCGCCATTGCAGGGACGGTACAGGGATTGTTAAGCCCGCCCGCCCTAGCCTGCGCGCCGATCCCGGTTTTCAGGCAGGAGGACGCGTGGCGGATCTCGGTTTCATCGCCAGCAGCCA
>CAJQNQ010000213.1 GCA_905479725.1 uncultured Paracoccaceae bacterium
GCGCCCGGTGCGCAGGGTCAGGCGGCTATTGCCCGCCGCAGCGGCGAACGTCTGCCCGCTCAGCGTGAGCTGCGCGGCAACCGCGCGGCCTTCGGACGTGACGACTACGCGCGCGAGGAACCCGCGCAGTAAGCCTCAGCCGACCAGCTGGTCGGCGCTGAGTTCGTAAAGCGCCGCGGCCCCGCCCGTCGCGCTGGCCTTGAGACCGCGCGCCTCGGGCACGATTCGGTCGAGGAAGAACCGCACGGCGACTCGCTTGGCGTCCCCCGGATCGGAGGGTTCGCCCGCCGCGACCACGGCCAGTTGTCGGTTGAGCTGCCACCCGGAGACGGCGACGGCCATCATGTTGCAGAAAGGCACGCTCCCCGCCAGCCGGTCGTCGAGGCTCGCCTCTTCGCGCATCCAGTGCGCCACGGCCGCGCAATCACCGATCAGCGCGAAGAGGTCCGCCTCGTGCGCGCTTTCGCGGGCGATCGTCTCGAGGAAGGTGGTCAGCGCAGCGCCGCCGTCCATCCCGAGCTTGCGCGTGACGAGGTCGGCGGCCTGAATGCCGTTCGTGCCTTCGTAGATCGGCGTGATCCGCGCATCCCGGAAATACTGGGCGGCGCCGGTTTCCTCGATGAAGCCCATGCCGCCGTGGATCTGCACACCCATGCTGGACACTTCGCAGCCGATATCGGTGCCATGCGCCTTGGCGATCGGCGTCAGCAGCGCGGCGCGCGCCGTCCAGTGCGCGTCACCGGTGGCGCGGCCCATATCCATCGCCAGCCCACAGGCCAGCGCGATGGCACGGGCGGCGAAAACCTCGGCCTTCATCATCGCCAACATGCGCCGCACGTCGGCATGATCGATGATCGCACCCTCGCCCAGCGGGGTCTTGCCCTGCTTGCGGTCCTGCGCATAGGCCAGCGCGTGCTGATACGCGGCTTCGGCCACGCCGATGCCCTGCGCGCCCACACCCAGTCGCGCGTTGTTCATCATTGTGAACATTGCCGCCATGCCGCCGTTTTCGTGGCCAACCAGCCAGCCCCGGGCGCCCTCGAAGCTCATCACACAGGTGGGCGAGCCATGGATGCCCAGCTTGTGCTCCAGCGACACGACGCGCAGGCTGTTGCGTTCGCCCGGGTTGCCGGCGTCATCCGGGATCAGTTTCGGCACCATGAACAGACTGATGCCCCGCGTGCCCGGCGCCCCGTCCGGCAGGCGCGCCAGAACCAGATGACACACATTTTCGGCCACGTCATGATCGCCCCAGGTGATGAAGATTTTCTGCCCCGTCACCGAATAGCTGCCGTCGCCGTTCGGCACGGCCTTGGAGCGCAGCGCGCCGACGTCGGATCCGGCCTGCGGTTCGGTCAGGTTCATCGTGCCGGTCCACTGCCCCGATGTCAGCTTGGGCAGATACAGGTCCTTGATCGCGTCGCTGGCGTGATGCTCCAGCGCCTCGATCTGACCCTGGCTGAGCAGCGGGCACAGTTGCAGCGCCAGACACGCGCCGGACATCATTTCGTTCATCGCCGTATTCAGCGTTTGCGGCAGGCCCATGCCGCCATATTCGGGATTGGCGCCGAGACCCAGCCAGCCGCCTTCGGCAATGGCCTGATACCCGTCCTTGAAGCCCGGGGAGGTGCGCACGACCCCGTTTTCCAGCACTGCCGGAGTCAGATCGCCGCCACGGTTCAAGGGCGCCATCACCCCGTCGCACAGACGCCCCAGCTCGGTCAGAATCGCTTCGGTCACATCGTTGCCGGCCTCGGCAAACAGGTCGGTCTGCGACAGGCGTCCGTAGCCCAGAACGTGATCGAACAGGAACCGAAACTCGGCAACAGGTGAGGTATAGGACATCGGATACTCCGGGCGGGCGCACAACGGGTGAAGCCGGCAACTTGGCAAGCCGGACCGGCGGCTGTATTGCGCAGGTTACAAACAATCACCAGCGCCACAAATCGAAACGCCACGTCACAGGCCGCACCGTTCCCATGCCGAACACCGCATTTCTTGCGCCCGATCTGCCAGGGCTGAAAGCCGCCGCCGCGATCCTGCGCGGCGGTGGCCTGGTGGCGATGCCGACCGAAACGGTCTACGGGCTGGCCGCGGACGCCCGCAATGACCGGGCCGTCGCTGCGATATTTGACGCCAAGGGCCGCCCCCGCTTCAATCCGCTGATCGTGCATCTGGCGGAACTGTCCCAGGTCGAAGCGCTTGCCACGCTGACCCCGCTTGCCTGGCGTCTGGCGCAGGTCTTCTGGCCGGGCCCGCTGACCCTGGTGCTTGCGCTGCGCGATGACAGCTTGTTGTCGCCGCTGGTCACCGCCGGTCTGTCCAGCGTGGCCATTCGCCTGCCCGCCGCCGATATCGCCCGGCGTCTGTTGACGGAATTCGGCGGGCCGGTCGCCGCGCCCAGCGCCAACCCGTCCGGCCGGATCAGCCCGGTGACACCCGCGCATGTGCTGGCGGGGCTGGCCGGTCGCATCGATGCGGTGATCGATGGCGGGCCCTGCGCGGTCGGACTGGAATCGACGATCGTCGATGCCACTGGCGATGCCCCGCGCCTGCTGCGCGCCGGCGGCCTGCCAGCCGAGGCGCTGGAGGCGGCGCTGGGGCGGCCACTGCTGCCCGCGCTTCACGGGACGGTCACGGCACCGGGGCAACTGGCCTCGCACTATGCGCCCCGGGGGCGGGTGCGCTTGGACGTGACGGCCCCGGTGCCCGGCGATATCTGGGTCGGTTTCGGGCGGTGCCCGGGTGCCGAACTGACGCTTTCGGACAGCGGCGACCTGACCGAGGCCGCGGCGCGGCTCTTCCACGCCCTGCACGAGGCCGACGCCCTGGCCGGCCCGGGTGGACGCATCGCCTTCGCGCCAGTGCCCGAAATCGGGCTGGGCCGCGCCATCAACGACCGGCTGCGCCGCGCCGCCGCGCCGCGCGGGTAAAGCGGCTTCGAAGCCGCTTTTTCTGCCGGGCCCTGTTGGAAAACTGCCAGATATTGGATCGATTCGGCAGATTATTGGGTGCCTGGGTCGTTTATCTTCAACATCGCAATGTCAGACAAACCGATCCGCCAGCGCGTCCAAGGCCGTTCGAACGGCCTTGTTCTAGACCCCGGCCAGATCGCCCAGGATGGACTGCGCGGCGGCGCGCGGATCGCTTGCTGCCCAGATCGGACGACCAATGACGATATGATCGGCACCCCTGCGCAGCGCGTCGCCCGGCGTGGCGATCCGCTTTTGGTCATTCGCGGCGCTGCCGGCGGGCCGGACCCCAGGCGTAACGATCAACCGCCCCGCCGACTGCGGCAGGGCACGGATGCGCGCAGCCTCGTGCGGGCTGGCAATCACGCCATCGGCCCCTGCCTCGAACGCGCGCGCGGCGCGCTCGGCGACAATATCGGCCATGTCCCCGGGCGCGATCATCGCGGCATCCAGATCCGCACGGTCCAATGCCGTCAGGATTGTCACCGCCAGGATCTTCAGCCCGCTGCCTGCCGCGCCAGCACGCGCGGCGCGCACCACATGCGGATCGCCATGCACCGTCAGGAAGTCCAGATCGAACTGCGCCACACCCCGCACCGCCGCTTCGACCGTGGCCGGGATGTCGAAGAACTTCATGTCCAGGAAGATCCGCTTGCCCATCTCGCTTTTCAACTCGTTGGCCAGCGCCAGCCCGCCCCCGGTCAACATGCCCAGCCCGATCTTGTAAAAGCTGACGCTGTCCCCCAGGGA
>CAJQNQ010000214.1 GCA_905479725.1 uncultured Paracoccaceae bacterium
GCGCGCCGCCACGCGCGGGCGATCAGTTGAGCCTGTTCGATCAGGCGTAGCGTGGCGGTCCGGAACAAGCCTGTTGGAACAGGCTTGCACCGGATGGTCATCCGGTGCGGGCCATGTGCCCGGGGTGAGAAGGTTCCTGACGCGTACTTCGGGTGGCGGCACGGGCCGTTCTGAGTATTTGTGGAAAGATGAACTTGGGGGCGTCAGTCTTCAAAGAGTTCGGTCTGGCCTTCGGCCCCGTCCTCTTCGTCGTCATCGAGACCGTGTTGAACGCCGGGCATGCCGCGACTGTCCAGAAGGCCGGCATCGCGCAGTTCCTTGACGCCGGGCAGATCGCGCGTGGTTTCCAGCCCGAAATGGCCCAGGAACGTGTCGGTGACGACAAAGGTCAGCGGGCGGCCGGGCGTCATGCGGCGGCGGCCGAAGCGGATCCAGTCCAGTTCCATCAGCTGATCGATGGTACCGCGCGACAGCGACACGCCGCGAATTTCCTCGATCTCGGCACGGGTGACCGGCTGGTGATAGGCGACGATCGCCAGCGTTTCGGTGGCCGCGCGGCTGAGGCGGCGGGTTTCCACGCGCTCGGTGCGCATCAGCCAGCCCAGATCGGGCGCGGTGCGCAAGGCCCAGCCATCGCCGACCCTGACCAGCCGCACGCCGCGCCCGGCATAGCGGCTGCGCAGGTGGCTGAGGGCTTCGGCCGGATCGCAGCCTTCGGGCAGGCGCCCGGTCAGTTCGGCCACGCTGACCGGGTCGGCGGCGGCGAAGAGCACGGCTTCGACCATGCGTTCCTGTTCGGGCATGGGGGGCACCGGGAACAGGCCGGGCGTGGCGTTGGGATCGGCGGATGAGGTGTCTTCGGGCGGCTGCGCCGGGTCATCGATCATGGCGCGCCCCCTGATCTGGCCCGCACCCGCAGGGGCGCGAATGTGCCCGATTGCCGGAGTTCCAGTTGCCCCTGTTTGGCCAGTTCCAGCGACGCGGCGAAGGTGGACGCCAGCGCCGAACGGCGACGATTGCCGGCCTTGCGCCAGCCCGGCGGCAAGAAGCCCGCCAGATCGGTCCAGTCGCTGGTGGTGCCGATGATGCCGCGCAGGCGCTCAAGCGCCGTTTCCAGCGGGTAGACATCGGTGCGGTCAAAGGCAAAGGGGCGAAAGTCATCCCTGGTGCGGATCCGCGCATAGGCCTGCACCAGGTCCAGAAGCGTCGCGGTATGGCGTGTGTGCTTTTCGATCGACAGGGTCTCGGGCATGCCGCGTGCGAAGAAATCGCGCCCCAGCCGGTCGCGCCCCATCAGCCGGCCCGAGGCGTCGCGCATGGCTTCGAGGCGTTCGAGCTGGAAGGCAAGATGCGCGGCCATGTCTTCGGCGCTGGGACCGTCCTCGGCGGGGTCGGGGGGCAGCAGCAGGCGGGACTTCAGGAAGGCCAGCCAGGCCGCCATCACCAGGTAGTCAGCGGCCAGTTCGATGCGCAGCTTTCGCGCCGCTTCGACGAAGCCCAGATATTGTTCGGCCAGTTGCAGAACGGAGATGCGCCGCAGGTCGACCTTCTGGCGGCGCGACAGGGTCAGCAGCAGGTCCAGCGGCCCCTCGAACCCGTCGACATCGACGATCAGCGCCTCGTCCTCGAGCCGAGCGGCAACGCTGTCCGGCGCGCTGCGGGCCGCCGTCAGTTCGGTCGTGTGCGGATCGGTCATGGTGGCTCAGGCCCCTGTCTGGTTCCCGGATGCGGTCAGGGCGTCAAATTCGGCGGCGAGCGCGGCAATGTCAATCGGCTGGGGCGCGCGGCGGGCGTCCTGCGCCTTTTGCGCACGCCGCGCCGCGTCGCCCGACAAGCGCCCCGAGGCCGCAGCGACGGCTTGCATTTCGGACAGATCGCCCGAGCAGTGCAGGACGATATCACACCCCGCCGCAAGCGCCCGTTCAGCGCGCCGGGCCAGCGATCCGCCCAGCGCCTCCATGCTCAGATCGTCGGTCATCAAGAGCCCGTCGAAGCCCAGTTCGGCCCGCAGATAGGACAGCACGCGGGCCGAATGGGTGGCCGGATTTTCGGGGTCCAGCGCATCATAGATCACATGCGACGTCATTCCCGCCGCCTGCCCGGCCAGCGCGCGCACCGGCCGGAAGTCATGAGCCTTCAGCGCGGCCAGCGGGGCATGGCAACGGGCCAGTTCCACATGGCTGTCGGCGTTGGCCGCACCGTGGCCCGGCAGGTGCTTGATGACCGGCAGAACGCCGCCGTCGGACAGGCCCTGCGCGGCGGCGCGCGCCAGTTCGATGACCCGCGCGGGATCGCCGGACCAGATGCGGCGCGCAAGGAACGGATGGGTGGAAGGCCCGGCCACGTCGATCACCGGGGCGCAATTGCCATCCACACCGACGGCGCGCAATTCGGCGGCCATCAGACGGTGGCGCAGCCAGACGGCGCGCGCGCCGCCCGGTTGGGTGCTGGCGTCGGGCCAGTTGCGGGCCAGCGGCGGACGCAGACGCTGAACCGTGCCGCCTTCCTGGTCCATGAAGACCGGCGCGTCCCAACCGACCGCATCGCGCAGGCTGCCGGTCAGCGCGCGCAATTGCGCGGCGTCCTGCACGTTTCGCTTGAACAGGATGAAGCCCCAGGGCTGCGCATCGGCAAAGAACGCCGCCTCGGACCGGGTCAGGCGCCTGCCTTCGCAGCCAAGGATCACCGCCCCGGTCATGGCGCGATCAGCGGATCAGGACGGGAATGCAATCGGCGTTCTCGGCCAGGAAGATCGAACAGAAGCGCCGGGCTTCGGGTTCATCCGCGAAACCATGCGCGCGCAGCCGAAAGAACGTGCGCCCGCCAGCCGAGGCCGCTTCGATGATCCGGCCACGGCCTTGCAGATAGGCGGGGAAACGCGCGGCCAGCGTATTCCATTGCTGGATCGCATCGGCCTCGGTGTCATAGGCGCCAAGTTGAACCAGCCGGGTGCCAGGGGCCAGCGTGCTGGGATCGACCTCGATCGCCGGGGCGGGGCCAAGGCGGGTGACAAGTTCCTGCAACACGGCCTCGGCCTGAGCATCTGTCGCGGCGGAACCGGGCGCGGAACCGGGCGCGGCAGCGGCGACGCGGGTCGGCGCCGAGCCGGACGCGGGTGCGCTCACCGCAAGACGGGTGCCGGGGCGGCGGCGCGGAACGGGCGAGCGCGACACACCGGGGGCAGACGCCGGCACCAGGGTCGCCACCGGTTGCTGGGCGGCACGCGCGGACGGGGACTGCACCAGCGGCTGCGGAGCTTGAATGGCGGGAACTTGAACGGCGGGAACTTGAACAGCGGGGGCCTGATCGGCCGGGACCGGGAAACTTGGCGCTTGCGAGAGGGGCGCCTGCGCGCCAGCCGGCTGTTGCTGTGCGACCAGCGCGGCAAATGCGCGGTCCTCGGCGCTCAGTTCAACCGGTGGCGGGGCCAGCGCGATGGATTGCGCGGCACCGGCCGCGCCCCCTACGGCGGCGACATTGTTCACTGCCAGGCCCTGATAAGCTGCCTGCCGCCCGCCCGGATCCTCGGGCGAGATACGGCTGGGCCCGGCCAGCGCCCGGATCACCGGCACACCAGCCACATCGCGCACCGTCAGCCGGTATCCCCAGATACCGACGCCGACGACCAGCGCAATCGACATCGCCGCGCCGACAAGATTGACAAAGCGCCCCACGCGATGGGGTTCGTGGGGAGGAGTCCTGTCCTGCTGCGGGGCGTGATACGCCTCGTAGTGCATCTGTGCCATGCTCGCCTCTTTCACCCGCCGGATTGATCCGGTCTTGGTCTGCTGTCTTTTGCCACGCCCGGGCGTTACCGGGCGCCAGCCTGTCCGACGCGCCGGCCTGTATCAGCGCATTTCGTCGACAGGTGTTACCCCAAGGATAGCAAGACCTGCGGAAATAACAACGCCCACGGCGCGCGCCAGGGCAATTTTGGCGGCCATGGTGGCGCGATCGTCCTGAACGAAGCGCAGCGAAGGGTCGTCGTTGCCTCTGGTCCAGTGGCCATGCAGATCGGCCGCCAGTTCAGACAGGTAGTCGGCGATGCGGTGCGGCTCATGCGCGCGGGCGGCAATTTCGACGCGGCGGGGCCAGTCGGCCAGCTTGCGGATCAGCGCGAGTTCCGCGGGGCTGGACAGAATCGACAGATCGGCGCCGGCCAGCGCGCCATCCGTGGTATCGATCCCCGCCACCGCCGCCTTGCGCAGGACCGAGGCGACGCGGGCATGGGCGTATTGCACATACCAGACCGGGTTGTCGCGCGATTGTTCCAGAACCTTGTCGAAATCGAAATCCAATGGCGCGTCGTTCTTGCGCGTCAGCATGACAAAGCGGGTCACATCCGCGCCGACCATGTCCACCACGTCGCGCAGCGTCACGAAAGTGCCCGCGCGTTTGGACATCTTGAAGGGTTCACCATTCTTGTAGAGCTTGACCAATTGCACCAGCTTCACATCCAGCGGCACGCGGCCACCCGACAGCGCCGAAACGGCGGCCTTCATGCGTTTGACATAGCCCCCGTGATCCGCGCCGAAAATGTCGATCAGCAGATCGAACCCGCGCTGCACCTTGTCATAGTGATAGGCGATATCCGGCGCGAAATAGGTCCAGGCGCCGTCCGATTTCATCACCGGGCGGTCCACGTCATCACCGTGCTCGGTGGATTTGAACAGGGTCTGTTGGCGTGGTTCCCAATCCTCGGGCTTCTTGCCCTTTGGCGGCTCCAGCACGCCTTCGTAGATCAGCCCCGCATCCCGCAGAGTGTTCAGCGCCGCCTCAATCTTGCCGGTGCCATAGAGCGATTTTTCGCTGGAGTAGACATCCATTTCCACGCCCAGCGCCGCCAGATCCGAGCGGATCATACCCATCATCGCCTCGGTCGAATAGATGCGGAAAATCTCCAGCCAGGCGCTCTCGGGCTGATCCAGAAACCGGTCGCCGAATTTGTCCATCAGCGCCTGCCCCACCGGGATCAGGTAGTCGCCGGGATAGAGCCCCTCGGCGATCTCGGGCGACAGGCCGTGCGCCTCGCGGTAGCGTTCAAAGGCCGAGCGCGCCAGAACATCCACCTGCGCGCCGCCGTCGTTGATGTAGTATTCGCGCGTCACGTCGTAGCCCGCGAAGCCCAGCAGGCTGGCCAGCGCATCGCCCACCACGGCGCCGCGCGTGTGGCCCACATGCATCGGCCCCGTGGGATTGGCGGACACGAATTCGACATTGACCTTCTGCCCCTGCCCCAGCGTGGCGCGGCCAAAGTCCTTGCCCTGCGCCAGCGCCGCACCGACAACGCCCTGCCAGACGGCATCGGTCAGTCGCAGGTTCAGGAACCCCGGCCCGGCCACTTCGGCGGCGCTGACGCGCGGATCCTGCACCAGCCGCGCGGCCAGGGTCTCGGCAATGTCGCGCGGTCTCAGGCCGGCGGGTTTGGCCAGCACCATCGCCGCATTCGTCGCCATGTCGCCATGCGCCGCATCGCGCGGGGGTTCCACCGTAACGCTGGCGGTGCTCAATCCCCGGGGCAGAAGGCCCTCGGCGACCATGGCATCTAGGCACGACAAGACCAGCGTGCGGATATCGGTGAACAGGTTCATCACAAGCTTCCTTTGTTGCCCCCTGCACTATCACGGCCCCCGCCAAGGTCAATTCCCCGGCGGATTTCGTCGGGCCAAAACGTGCCCGATTTCACCGAACACGCTGTTCTCTGTTCAGCGCACGTCGATATGCTGGCGGAAAATCGCCCCGGCCCGCGCCCAGACGCCGAGCGGGTCGCTGTCCAGCGCCATCAGATGCGGCAGCAATTGCGCCGCGTAATCCTGGCTGCTTTCCACCGGCAGCATCGAGGGCAGATTGTCGATCGCCATCACGTCCAGCGGCGCCTCTCCCCCGGCCACGCGGATCACCGGGTCGGCGAAACTGGTGGCGTGGTCATAGATCGGCACGGAGTTGTAGCTGCTCGATGGGTCGCAGGACACATCGGCAATGACCCGCAGCACGCGGGGCGTGGCCAAGGCCGGTTTCGGCACGAACACCGGCACGCCGGGGCCCGCCAGAATGCAGTTCACGAACAGCGTATGCGTCAGGATTTCAGGGAACGGACCGCCGCCGCGCGTCTGGTCGATGTCCCATCTGGTGACCGGCACGCCCACGGCGTCCAGCAGGTCGCCGGCCCCGGTCCCCACCCGGCCCAGCGCGCCGATCACGATACCGCTGGCCGCCGGAACGCCCCCCAAGCGCGCGCGCAGATCTTTCAGAAGCGCGTCCTTTTCGGCATAGACGCCAACCGCGCCCAGTTGCCCGGCACCAATTTGCCCAGCACCAGCTTGCGCGGCACCGGTTTGCGCGGCATAGGCCATCAGCCCCACCGCCGCTCCGGCATAACCCGCCCAATAACCGAACGCCGCCACGCGCCGGCCGGCTTCGTCGGTCAGATATTCCAGATCCAGCAACACACCGCCGCCGCGCCTGAAGCGGCTCAGCAGCTGCGGGCCGTCCGATTGCCCCTTGTAGGCATGGCCGAACATGATGTGCCGGTGGCGCAGATCAGGGCCGTCCGGGTCAAGCTCCTTCAACCCGAATATGATCGCGTTCTCCGGCGCGTCCACCCAGCTATGCGCCGCGGCAACATCACAGCCCGTCGCGACGTAATCCTCCATCGCAATGGCGCGAACAGGACTTTCCTCGACGGTCACGGCATGCCCGGCCGCCATCAGTTGACTCACCCCGTGTGGCGTCACGCCGACGCGTTGCTCCTGCGCGCGCTGTTCGGCGCGCACCCAGATATGTGCCATGCTTGCCTCTTTCCTATTTCCCGCCGTCCTGACCGGAAACGATATAGCGGGTGAACCGCGCCATGTCGCTGCCCAGCAGCCGCGCATGTTCCTGCAACGCGAAGCGGTCGGTCATGCCCGCCACATAGTCGGCGACGATCCGCGCCAGCGCATCCGTGCTGTCTGCGCGCACCACATCGTCGCGCCATTCATCGGGCAAATGACCGGGATCACCCATGAACAGCGTGAACAGGTCGCGCACGACGTCCGTCACCTCGGCCCGCATCGCCACCACCCGTTCGGCGCGATACATGCGGGTGAACAGGAACTGGCGGATCACCTTCAATTCGCGAAACAGCTTGTCGGAAAAGCGGATGAAGGTGACGCCCAGATGCCGGATCGCATCCGCGTTTTCGGGCTCGGCGGCTTGCAGGCGGTGCTGGGCGACGGCGATCACGTCCTCGACCATGACACCGAACACCCGGCGCAAGGCCTCGTGCCGCCGCCGCATCCGGTCCAGACCGGGATAGCGCGCGTCCACCTCGGCGAAGGCCGGGCCGGTGATCGGCAGCGCCATCAGGTCCGCCTCGTCGAACAGGCCCGAGCGCAACCCGTCGTGCAGATCATGGTGGTTGTAGGCCACGTCATCGGCAATCGCCGCCACCTGCGCCTCGGCGCTGGCATGGGTGTGCAGGGCCAGGTCATGGCGGGCATTGTAGTCCAGCAAGGCCGCCGGTAACGAGCCCTTCAACGGCACACCCTGCGCATCCGTCAGCGGGCCGTTATGCTTGGCGATCCCCTCCAGCGTCTCCCAGGTCAGGTTCAACCCGTCAAAATCCGCGTAATGGCGCTCCAGCGCGGTCACGATCCGCAGCGCCTGCGCATTGTGGTCGAACCCGCCATGCGGCGCCATCAGGGCGGCCAGGGCATCCTCTCCGGTGTGGCCAAAGGGCGTGTGTCCCAGATCATGCGCCAACGCGATGGCTTCGGCCAGATCGGTGTTCAACCCCAGCGCGCCCGCCAACGTGCGCGCCACCTGCGCCACCTCGATCGAATGGGTCAGGCGCGTGCGGTAATAGTCGCCCTCGTGTTCGATGAACACCTGCGTCTTGTGCTTGAGCCGCCGAAAGGCGCTGGAATGGATGATCCGGTCGCGGTCGCGCTGGAATGGCGAACGAAAGGTGGAAATCACTTCCGGATACAGGCGCCCCCGGCTTTCCTGCGGGTTCGCGGCGAATGGGGCGGTGATAGTCATCACGTCTGGAGTCCCTGCGCTTGTCGGACGGGTCTGGCCCGCTTATATCGGTCTCAGCCCGCAAGGAAACCGTCTCCTTGCCCCCCGAACGCTGGCAACCTTGATGAACCTTCCGCCCAAAGTCACCCCACGCGCCTTTGATCGCCTGGCCGAGATCGCCGAAACCGCGGGCCGCCCGCAGGTTCTGCGGATCGCGGTGAATGGCGGCGGTTGTTCGGGCTTTCAATACGACATCGCTCTGGACGCCACCGCCGAGGACGACCTCGTGCTTGAAGATCACGGCCAGAAAGTGGTGATCGATCCTGTGTCCCTGCCGTTTCTGTCCAACGCCGTCATCGACTTTTCCGAGGATCTGATCGGCGCGCGCTTCACCATCGAAAACCCCAACGCCGCATCGAGCTGCGGCTGCGGCATCAGTTTCTCGATGTAACCGCGCCCTCGCGATTGGGCTTCAGCCGGCCCGCCTGACCCATCTTTGTGCGTCAAGTATCCTGCGGGGGTGAACTGGCCGCAGGCCAGGAGGGGGCGCAGAGCCCCCTTGCTGCCCCAACAGCACCCAATGCCACCGCCGCTTTGGCACCCCTGGTTGGTGTCGCGCGGTCAGTACCCGACGCAGGTCGCGATCTTTTCGGCCGCGCGTTCCGCCGCGTCCTCGAACGGGGCCAGGATCAGCGTTGCGCCCAGCGCGCGGTAGCCATCCGCCTCGTTGCGGTGATTGACGGTCACGGCGATTTCCCCGTCGTAGCCCACGGCCTTCAGCGCATGCAGGAAGGCCGGGTGACGGTCGGCGTCGGACAAGGCGCCGCGCCCGGGCGGCACGGTGGAAATCACGCCCCTGGCCCGGCTCAGCGGCAGATGCCCGACAAATTCGGGATCGGTGGCGTCCCCGAAATGCGCGTCCAGCCCCATCTCGCGCCAATTGCGCAGCGCCTCGGGGTCGAAATCGACCCCCAGTGGGCGAAAGCCACGCGCTTTCAGCTCTTGTCCGATGCGCCGGCCGTAGCGGCCAAGCCCCAGGATCACGAAATCATAACCAGCTCCGGGCCGGTCGGGACTATCCTCGCAGGCCTCGCGCGCGGGCTGACGGCGTTCGAACAGACGCAGGCCGGGCTCCATGAAGGCGTGCAGCCGGTGCGCATAGGCGATGCCGTAGACCGACACGCCGATGGTAATCAGCGCAACCAGCGTGACCAGTGCGACATCGGGCGCGCTGACATGACCCAGGCTGAGCCCCATGGCGATGAAAATCAGTGAAAACTCGGAAATCTGGCCCAGCGTGACGCCGGCCAGAAAGCCGGTCCGCGCGCGGTAGCCCAACGCGCCCATGATCGCCGTCACGATCACCGGCTTGCCGATCAGGACGAAGGCCGAAATCAGCAAGGCGGGCAGCAATTGCGCGCCCAGCCCCTGCAAATCCAGCCCCGCGCCAAGGCTGAGGAAGAAGAACAGAAGCAGGAAATCCCGCAGCGGTGCGAGCCGCGCGCCGATTGCGTCGCGAAACGGGGTCGAGGCCAGCGACACCCCGGCGGCCAGCCCGCCCAGTTCCTTGCCCAGCCCGATGGCGTCGGCGACGGCGGCGAATCCGGCGGCCCAACCCACGGCAAAGATCACCACCAGTTCCGGCGACCGGGCGATCAGCGACAACAGCGGCGCGGCCAGCCAGCGCACGAAGACCCAGACCAGGGCCAGCAGCGCCAGCGCGCCAAGCAGCAACTGCACGACGCCGCCCAACGCGCCCGCGGCATCCGGCGCATCGCCGCCGCCGCTAGTGCCAATGGCGGAAACGACGACAATCGCCAGCACCACGGCGATGTCCTGGACGATCAGGATACCCAGCGCGATCCGCCCATGCAGGGCGTCGATCTCGTGCTTGTCGGACAGCAGCTTGACGATGATGATGGTGGACGAAAAGGCCAGCGCCAGCGCCACGTAGAACGCCGCCATCGGCTCCAGCCCCAACGCCAGCGCCAGCGCGTAGCCCAGCGCCGTGGTCAACGCCATCTGGCCGACCCCGGCGACCACGGCCACCGCGCCCAGGCTGCGGATCAGCGTGACATCCAGTTTCATCCCCACCAGGAACAACAACACGGCAATCGAGATCTTGCTGAGCAAGGCGATGAAGGCTTCGCTTTGCACCAGCCCCAGCACGTCAGGCCCGGCCAGCACCCCCGCGGCGATGAAGGCCACGACCAGCGGCTGGCGCAGCAGCACCCCCACCAGGCCCAGCGCCGCCGCCATCAGAACCAGCACCGCGACTTCAAAGAAAACCGGTGCGAGAGAAACGTCGTTCATGCGGCCTATTCCGTTGGAAAGAAAACTGAAACCGGTGCCAGCATGACACCGTCCCGACCGCCGCCCATCGCGAAGCTGTTCAGCGCGGCCATGATTTCGGGGTTATCGGCGGATCCGGTAATGACAATCGAATCCTGGCGCAAGGCCTCGAAGGCCGCGCGGTCGATCATCCGGCGCAGGGTCGCCGCGTTCAGGAGTGTATCGCCCAGAGCGCGGTAGATCGACACGCTCGGCAGCCCGGCGCCCTCGGCCGATTGGCGAAAGCTGTCCAGCCCGCTGCGCCGCGCGATGGCCGCCAACCCTTCGGGCTCCATCATCTGCACCATGTCACGCGCCAGCGTCCGGCTGCTGGCAAGCCCGTCGCGGCGCACATCCATGATCGCCAGCGCCTGCGGGAAATCGCGCAGCCAGGACTGCAAGGTCACCGCAAGATCCGACGCGGTGGACAAGACCGGCACATCCACCGCCAGCAGCGCGACCTCGTGCCCGGCCTGCCTATAGGCCTGCGCGCGCAGCGCCGCGCCCGGCTCCAGCGGATTCACCGCCACGGTGACCGGCATCATCAAGTCCAGTATCGCGTCCCGCGCCGTGGCGGATTCGGTCAGGATCACGGCCATCGGGCGAAGGCCGGGCTGCGGGTCGGTGATCGCCGCATTGCGCCGATAGGCCGGGCCAGCGGGCCGCCCGCCCGCCCCGGCAGCGCTGTCATCAATACCATTGGCGGGCTCGGGTTCGCCCGCCGGTTCTCCTCCTGGTTCGGGCCTCGGTTCGCCCGCCAGTTCGGCCTCCTGATCGGTCCCTTGCCCGCCAATCGTGCCGGGGGCGTCCGGCGCGCCGACGCTCGGCAGGCGCTGGACCGCTGCGCCGGGCATCTGGCGCTGGCTGGCTTGCGCGGCCGGGTCCGGAGAGCCCGCCACGACCGACGCATCGGCATCGCGGTCTGTGCCACGGCGAATGGAAATCCCGGGCGCCGCCGAAGGCAGTGTTTGCACACGCGGCGGCAAGAGCGGCGGCAAGCGCGCGGCGCTCTGCTCTGCCGGGACGCCGGTTTCCTCGATGGTCGGATCCTGCGCTTCCGCAGCGTTGCCCGGCGGCGGCGGGCCTTGCAAGCCCCTCGGGGCTTGCGGGCCCGGGCCCGGATCAGGTGCTGGTGCTGGTGCTGACAACGGATCTTCGGCCGGGTCAGGGATCTGGCCCGGTAGCTGAGTCTGTGGCTGGGCCTGGGTCTGTGGCTGGGTCTGTGGCTGGGTCTGGGCCACCTCCGCACCGGCCAAACCGAGCCCCCCGGGCGCGGCGGGATCCAAGGCTGAAGCGGGCGTTGCGTCGGGTGCGGCAAGTGCCGATCCCGGTTCCGCCGCCCTGTCCTGCGCGGCCTGCGGGGCCATTGTCGCAGCCGGGTTATCAGTTTCAGCGTTTTCTCCGGACGCCCGGGATTCCGCTCGCGCATCAGGGGCCGCGCTGTCACCGGCGGAAGCGACGGTTTCCGGCGCCTGGGG
The DNA here is from genome assembly GCA_905479725.1 of uncultured Paracoccaceae bacterium. Taxonomy (GTDB): domain Bacteria; phylum Pseudomonadota; class Alphaproteobacteria; order Rhodobacterales; family Rhodobacteraceae; genus Pararhodobacter. The sequence goes on from CAJQNQ010000214.1 coordinate 11,811, forward strand.
CTGTGCCTGAAACTGCGTCTGCCCGGTCACTTGTTCGAGGCCCGGCGTAACCTGTGACGGCAGGTCCGGCGTCTGCGCGTCTGGCCTTTCATTGGCGGACATTTCGCTGCCAGTCGTTTCTCTGCCAGTCGTTTCGCTGCCGGTCGTTTCGCTGACGGTCGTTTCGCTGACGGACATCTCTCTGGCGGACGCACCCGGGACATCGACCCCCGGCGTGGGCACAGTCTCGGGCACAGTCTCGGGCAGGCGCGCATCCGCCCCTGTCACTTCGGGCGCAATTCCCTCGGGCCCGGTGGTTTGCGGCGACAGGGCGCTGGGGTTTTCCGGGGCGGAGGGGGCCACAGGTGGCGCCACAGGGGCCACGGCGCTGAAGTCGACCGGGTCCTCGGGGATCACCACCGACAACACCGCGAAGCCCAGAACGAAACTGATCGCGCCGACGACAATACCCTTGATGAAACCGCCCATGATCTTTCCTTTGTTCCTGCCCGGACTCTTTGCACCGATCATATCGCGTCTGATCCGCGGATGCACCCCTGCACAGGGCGGTTGAGACGCTCAGATACCGCCGCCGGGCTTGACCCCGGACAGGGCGCGGTTGCATGAAGGGTCAACTGATGCCAGGCCCGGAACGCACGATGCTTTTGTTGATCGATAACTACGACAGTTTCACCTACAACCTCGTGCATTTCCTGGGCGAGTTGGGCGCCGATGTGGTTGTCAAACGCAACGACGCGCTGGATGTGCAGCAGGCCATGGCGATGAACCCCTCCGCCATCGTGCTCAGCCCCGGCCCCTGCGACCCCGATCAGGCGGGGATCTGCCTGCCGCTGGTCGCCGCCGCCGCCGAAACCCGCACACCGCTGCTGGGGGTCTGCCTGGGGCACCAGACCATTGGCCAGGCCTTTGGTGGCAAGGTGGTGCGCGCGGGCGAAATCGTCCATGGCAAGCTGGGCCACATTCAACACGCCGGCGAAGGCGTGTTCAGGGGCCTGCCCTCGCCCATCGAGGCCACGCGCTATCATTCCCTGATCATCGAGCGAGAGACACTGCCCGATTGCCTGACTGTCACCGCCTGGCTGGAAAGCGGCATGATCATGGGGTTGCGCCACCGGGATCTGCCCATCGAAGGTGTGCAATTCCATCCAGAAAGCATCGCCTCGCAGCATGGGCATGCGATTCTCAGGACTTTCCTGGACACCGTGGGAGAACCGGCATGAGTATCCAGCCGCTGATCGCCGCCGCCGTGACCCGCCCGCTGACCCGCGCCGAGGCCGAACGGGCCTTCGGCATCCTGTTTGCCGGCGACGCCACACCCGCGCAGATGGGCGGGTTTCTGATGACCCTGCGCACGCGCGGCGAAACGGTGGATGAATACGCCGCCGCCGCAGCCGTGATGCGGGCGCGCTGCGTTTCGGTGACAGCCCCGGCGGGGGCGATGGACATCGTCGGAACCGGGGGCGACGGCAAGGGCACGCTGAACATTTCCACTGCGACCGCGTTCGTTGTGGCGGGGGCCGGGGTGCCGGTGGCCAAGCATGGCAACCGCAACCTGTCGTCGAAATCGGGCGCGGCGGATGCGCTGGGGGCGCTGGGGATCGACGTGATGGTCGGCGCGCCGGTCGTGGAGCGGGCGCTGGCGCAGGTCGGTATCGGCTTCATGATGGCGCCCATGCATCACCCCGCAATGCGCCATGTCGGCCCGGTGCGGGCCGAACTGGGCACGCGCACGATCTTCAATATTCTGGGCCCGCTGACCAACCCCGCCGGCGTCAAGCGGCAACTGACCGGCGCGTTTTCCGCCGATCTGATCCGCCCGATGGCCGAGGTTCTCCAGGCGCTGGGGTCGGAAAAGGCGTGGCTGGTGCATGGCGGAGACGGCACTGATGAGCTGTCGATCGCCGCACCGTCGCAGGTCGTGGCTCTGGAAAACGGGGCCTTGCACGCGTTTGTCATCCACCCCGAGGATGCCGGGTTGCCGCTTCATCCGTTCGACGAACTGCTGGGCGGCGACCCGGCGCAGAATGCCGCCGAACTCAAAGCCGTCCTGTCCGGCGCTGGTCGCCCGGCCTACCGCGACGCGGTCTTGCTGAACACCGCCGCCGCGCTGGTCGTGGCGGATGCAGTCCAGAACCTGAAAGACGGGGTCGAGCGCGCCCGCAAATCGATCGATTCGGGCGCGGCGATGGCCAAGGTGACCGGGCTGGCGGCGGTTTCGCCAATCGCTTGAGGTGTCACTTTTTCGACTTCAGGCCGGTGGGCGAAGCCGCTGGCGCGCCCTGAGCGACACAAAGGCGATCTTGGCGACCAGAGTAGTCAAGAATGCGCTGCGGGCGTTCAGCGCCGCCAACGATTAAGGTCTGACATCTGTGGGGCGACTTTTTCGCCACGGCTGGATCCCGGCGCCCGGTGCGCAGGCTGCGGCGACGCGCGCCCGTGGCGCCCGGTTCACCCGATCATTTTTCCCGCATCGCCCAGGTCTTCGTAATGGCGCTTGAGCCGCAGCAGCGCGATGCGCAGGACGATCTTGCCCGAGCGCGCCGACCAGCCCAGCTTGCGCTCGGCGGTTTCCAGCCCTTCCAAATGGCAGCAGCACCGCAGGGCCATGTCGGCCAGCCCCGGCCCCAGTTCCCGCAGGGCCGCGCTGACCCGCTCGCGCGCCAGGCCGCTGGCCATGCTGCCTTCGCCCCCGCCGCGCTGGCGCCCTTGCACCGGTCCGACCAGAAAACGGTTCCAGTCCTGGCCAACCTGCGGTCCCATCTGCGCGATCTCGAAATCCTCG
>CAJQNQ010000215.1 GCA_905479725.1 uncultured Paracoccaceae bacterium
CTCTGAAACGACGTCGGCCATTGTGTTCTGGTTTTCGATCACCGCGGCGGGCGTGTCGCTGATCACGCTGCCCTGGGGCTGGGTGCTGCCGACGCTTTGGCAGGCGAGCGTGCTGATCCTGACCGGATTGCTGGGCGGAGCAGGGCAGATCCTGCTGACTTCCAGCTACCGCGAAGCCGATGCCTCGTTGATTGCGCCGTTCGATTACGCATCGATCCTGCTGGCCATGGCGATCGGCTACTGGGGCTTTGGCGACGCGCCCAGCCCGACCATGCTGTTTGGCGCGCTGATCGTGGTTGCGGCGGGTATCCTTATTATCTGGCGCGAACGTCAGCTGGGCCTGGAACGCACCCGCCAGCGCAAGGTGATGACGCCGCAGGGCTGACGCGAACCGGGCAGCCGGGGTCAGGTCGAATAGTCGTCGATCAGCGCGCATGGCCTGGCGAAGGCCTCCAGTTCGGCGCGATCGGTTATGGCAATACGGCTGCCATCCACTACCACGCCGTAGGGCTTCAATCCCTTGAACGCGCGGCTCAGGTTTTCCGGCGTCATGCCAAGAAACGAGGCCAGCTTGCGCTTTTCGAACGGCAGTTCGAAATCGGGCGTGGTTCCGGCGCGTGCTTGCTGGCGCAGCAGATAGTTGGCCAGACGCTCCAGCGACGTGCGCAGTTTCAGGTCCTTCTGCGACTTGATCGTCGAACGGTAGCATTGGGCCAGTTCGGTCACGATGGCGCGGGCAAAGCCCTGATCCTCGTCGAACAGGTTGCGCACATCCTGACTGGGGATCAGCACAAGACGGCTTTTGTCCAGGGTCCGCGCCGACATGAGATAGCGCGCGTCCTTGATCGTCGCGGCCAGAATGAAGGTTGATATCGGACGGATCGCGGCCATGCTGGTCTCGCGTCCGTTCCAGCTGGCGAACAGCTCGACCGCGCCGGACAGAATGATGTGCAGAAAATTCGCCGGATCGCCTTCGGTGATCAATTCCACATGGGGCGGAAAATTCTGCACGTAGGATCCGCGCATCAACTGCGCAAACCGTTCGTCCGTCAGACCGGCGAACAGATCCAGTGTCTTGATGTCGGGATAATAGGATTCGGGCAAGTGCGGAAACCTTTTGACCAAATGGTTAGCGTCCCCTTTTGATTGACAAATGTCAATCCGCCGATTGAGGCAGCCCCTTCGCGGGCTTGATGCTGCACCGCATCCAGCCTGACATACTTCGGTAACTTGTTTATTTCAAAGCGAAAAACAAGAAATCTGATCTAAATCAAGTTTGCCGTTCACCGTTTTGGCATTCGGTGTCGCCAAACCCGGGAAACGGGTCATTGCCATGATGCAAGGGGACAAATGATGCCACTGGACACACCCGCCACAAGCTTGTGGCGCAACTTTTTCAACGTCAGAATGGTGCAGATCCGCACCTTCCACCTGACGTGGTTCGCGTTCTTTTCTGCCTTTTTCGCGTGGTTCGGCATCGCGCCGCTGATGATTATCGTGCGCGAGGAACTGTCGCTGACCCGCGAGCAGGTCGGCTGGTCGATCATCGCCTCGGTTGCCGTGACGGTCTTTGCGCGGTTCTTCATCGGCTGGCTGTGCGACCGTATCGGCCCGCGCCTGGCCTATACCTATCTGCTGACGCTGGGCGCGTTTCCGGTTGCCGGGATCGGCCTTGCCAACAGTTTTGAAAGCTTCCTGTTCTTCCGCCTGCTGATCGGCATGATCGGTGCGTCCTTCGTTATCACGCAATACCACACCTCGGTCATGTTCGCGCCAAACGTCGTCGGCACCGCCAACGCAACATCGGCGGGCTGGGGCAACCTGGGCGGCGGTGTCACGCAGCTGGCCATGCCGCTGGTGTTTTCCATGTTCGTTGTCGGATTCGGGTTTTCCGAAGCGGCGGGCTGGCGGTTGTCGATGATGATTGTGGGCATCGTGATCTTTGTCACCGGCATCGCCTATTTCTTCCTGACCCAGGACGCGCCGGGCGGTAATTACAAGGATCTGCGCGCCGCCGGAAAGCTGGAGCAAAAGGACAAGGTCACCGGCCAGTATCTGCACGCGCTGAAGGACTACCGGGTCTGGTTGCTGTTCGTCATCTACGGGGCCTGCTTCGGGATCGAACTGACGGTCAACAACGTCGCCGCGCTGTATTTCTATGACTATTTCGATCTGAGCCTGGTGGCGGCTGGCGGCGTCGCGGCGTCGTTCGGCCTGATGAACATCTTTGCCCGCACGCTGGGAGGCATCTTCGGCGACAACTTCGGCGCGCTGTGGGGCCTCAGGGGGCGGACCTTCTGGCTGTTCATCGTGCTGCTGGGCGAAGGGCTGGCGCTGATGCTGTTCAGCCAGATGCAGGTGCTGTTCCTGGCGCTGCCGATGCTGATCATCTTCTCGCTGTTCACGCAGATGGCCGAGGGCGCGACCTATTCGGTGGTTCCGTTCGTCAACAAGAAGGCGTTGGGCGCGGTGGCCGGAGTGGTTGGCGCGGGCGGCAACGCCGGCGCGGTCGCTGCGGGCTTCCTGTTCAAGGGCGCGATGGACTGGAACGATGCGTTCTTCGTGATCGGCGTCACGGTCGCCATCGCGTCGCTCCTCACCTTCTTCGTGCGCTTCTCGCCCGAACAGGAACAAGAAGAACGCGCGTTGCTGGAGATCGGCCTGCAAGAGGCGCTGCATCTGCGCGCGGAACGCGCCAACGCGGCGCTGGCCGAAAGCGTCGCCGTGGTCGAGGAGTATCGCAGGCAGCACCCCGAATTCCAAAAATGACAACACGCCGGCGGGCCCAGGTTCGGGCCTGCCCCAACCCTCACCCCGAGGAGACCAATGTGGGACAAGATCTGAGAAACTACACCCCGGACGACGAGAGCTACTGGGCCTCGACCGGGAAAGCCATCGCCAACCGCAACCTGTGGATATCCATCCCGTCGCTGCTGTGCGGCTTCGCGGTCTGGCTTTACTGGGGGATCATCACGGTTCAGATGATCAACCTGGGCTTCGGCTTCGCGAATTCACAGCTGTTCACCCTGGCCGCCATCGCCGGCCTTGCGGGGGCCACGCTGCGCATTCCGTCGACCTTCTTCATTCGCATCGCTGGCGGGCGCAACACCATCGTGTTCACCACCGCGCTGTTGATGATCCCGGCCGTCCTGACCGGTATTGCACTGCAAGACCCGAACACCCCGCTGTGGTGGTTCCAGGTGCTGGCCTTCCTGTCCGGCATCGGTGGCGGCAACTTCAGCTCGTCGATGTCCAACATCAGCTTCTTCTTTCCCAAGAAGATCCAGGGCTACGCGCTGGGCATGAATGCCGGTCTGGGCAATTTCGGCGTGACGACGATGCAGATCGTCATTCCGCTGGTGATGACGTTCGGCCTGTTCGGCGGTGAAAGCCGCACCCTGCTGACCACTTCGGGCACGATCTTCAAGCGGATCCCCGAAGGTTCGGAAACCTGGATCCAGAACGCGGGCTTTGTCTGGCTTCTGGCACTGGTGCCGCTGGCCGTGGTCGGCTGGTGGGGCATGAACAACATCCGAGACGAGCACGTCTCGCCGAACATCCCCAATCCGCTGGGAGCGTTCGCCACCATCTCGGGGATGCTGGGCATCGGCTTTGTCACCACGGCACTGGGCGCCTGGCTGATGCTGCCGACGGTCGAAGGCGGCCTGGTGACCTCGGGTCTGGGCCTGTCCAAATGGATCGTGCTGCCGCTGATGATCGGGCTGACCGTTCTGCTGCTGAAACTGATCCCCGGCGCCGTGGGCCAGAACCTGACGCGCCAATACAAGATCTTCGGCAACAAGCACACCTGGGCGATGACGGTGATCTACACCATGACCTTCGGCTCGTTCATCGGCTATTCGGCGGCGCTGGCGCTGACGATCAAGGTGGTGTTCGGCTTTCAGCATATCGAGGTCGATGGCATCATGACCCATGATGTTGCAAACCCGGCCGGCCCTTCGGCCCTGATGTTCGCCTGGATGGGGCCGTTCATCGGCGCGTTGATCCGTCCGGTCGGCGGCATGATGGCCGACAAGCTGGGCGGCGCGCGCGTCACCCAGTGGATTTCGATCGTCATGGTCGCGTCGGCGCTGGGTGTCGCCTATTTCATCCAGCAGGCCTATGCCTCGGCGACGCCGCAAGATTACTTCTGGCCGTTCCTGTTCCTGTTCCTGATCCTGTTCGCCGCTACCGGCATCGGCAACGGTTCGACCTTCCGCACCATCGCCGTGGCCTTCAACAAGGAACAGGCCGGGCCGGTTCTGGGCTGGACAGCGGCGGTCGCGGCTTACGGCGCCTTCATCATCCCGCAGCTCTTTGGCGAGCAGATGGCCGCCGGAACCCCGCAATACGCGCTCTATGGCTTTGCGATCTTCTACGCGGTCTGCATCGCCATCAACTGGTGGTTCTACCTGCGCCCCGGCGCCTACATCAAGAACCCCTGATCTGAACGAGCCCCGCGCCGGTGGCACAAGCACCCGGCGCGGCGACCCAGCCAAGGAGACAACCATGAGCCATTTGCTCGACAGATTGAACTTTCTGCAATCCAAGGAAACCGAGCGGTTTTCCAACGGTCACGGGCAAGTGACGAAAGAAAGCCGCGACTGGGAGGACACCTACCGAAACCGCTGGCGCCATGACAAGGTCGTGCGCTCGACCCATGGGGTGAACTGCA
>CAJQNQ010000216.1 GCA_905479725.1 uncultured Paracoccaceae bacterium
CGGACAGGTTCTCGAACATGGCGATCCTTTCGGGTTAGCCGTTCGCGCAATGGGATGCGACATCCGTGGGCGCAACGCGCTGACGGATGGCGATCCCCGCATAAGCGATGGGACCGGACGCTGTGGGCATCCGGGGAATTGAGGGTCAGGTATGCCCGGGCGGCGCAAGAGTCAAGGAATTTGGAAAACCGGACGCCGAACCTTGCCATGCCGGGGGGCGCTGTTAGGGTCTGGCCAAAGACTGCGGGGACACATGCGTCTATTTCTTCTTGTCTGCCTGCTTTGGGCAGGGGCGGCAACCGGCCAGACCTACCCGGACTATCAAAGCACCACGGTCAATGACTTCGCCGACCTGCTGACCCCGGCGCAGGAAACCGCACTGTCACAGCAACTGAGCGACCTCAGGGATGATACCGGCGTGGAAATGGCGGTGCTGACGCTGGCTACCCAAGCCGACTTTGCGCCCGGCCAGATACTGGAAACCTTTGCCGCCGGGGTGTTCGACCACTGGGGCATCGGTAATGCCAGCCGCAATGACGGGGTGCTGGTGATGGTCATCCGCGATGACCGCGCCATCCGGGTTGAACTGGGGGCCGCTTACGGGCGTGACTGGGACGCGGACGTTGAGCGGGTGATCGATGCCCGTTTCCTGCCGGCGCTGTCTCAGGACGACTTTGCGGGCGGGATTCAAGTGGGCACGGATGCGGTGATCGATTTGATCGTGTATCCTTTTCTTGACGGCGAACCCGCCGCTGGCGGCTTTGGTCCTGAAGAGTATTTCGGTGCTGCCCTCTTTGCAATCATGGCGCTGGGGATCCTGTATCAGGGACGCAGGGCGTTAGAGGATATGTTGATCCGTTTCCGCGCCTGCCCGTCCTGCGGGCAGCGCAAGTTGCGCCGGTCCAGACGCACGCTGTTTGCGGCAAGCTTCGCGCTCCCGGGCTCTGGCTTGAAAGCAACCCAGTGCGGGTCCTGCGACTACGCGCAAGAAACCCCTTACGTCATTCCGCGCGTCAGACGCTACAGCGATGGCAGCGGCGGAGGTGGCAGTTTTGGCGGTGGATCATCTGGCGGCGGCGGCGGATCCGGCCGATTCTGAGGGACGCCCGCGACCCACGCCACCCCCCTGAGACGCGCTTTCCCATCCAACTCGCCATTTTCATCTTGCTTTAAATACTCGGCAGGGGTGAATTGTCCGCAGGACAAGAGGGGGCCGCGCAGGCCCCCCGCTTCACGAAACTCCGGCGCGGAGCCCCCATGCTGGTCGTGGCCGACAACAATCCAACCCGCCACATCCGGTTCGCCTATGTGAACTGGGCGCTGATGATCGCCATGGTGTTGGCATTCATCCTGCGGGTTCCGTGGGACGGGCTGGCCTTTACCCCCGCGGATCTGCGCCTGATCGGCGGGGTCAAGGCGCCCGGCGGCGTGCCCGAGATCCTGTTCACCATGGTCAGCTACATATTCCTGCACGCCACGCCGATTCATCTGGGCGGCAACCTTCTGGCGATGTGGGTGTTTGGCGACAATATCGAGGACAGCATGGGCCACTGGCGCTATGCGCTGTTCTTCATCCTGTGCGGCATGGCCGGCGCCGGCGCCGAGGCGCTGTTCACCACCAGCCCCGAAATCCCGGTGATCGGCGCCTCCGGGGCCATCGCCGGGCTGATGGGCGCCTATCTGCTGCTGCATCCGCGCGCCCGCGTGCTGGTTCTGGTGGCGTTTCGCGTGCCCGTGCTGGTGCCTGCGGGCGTGGTTGTCGCGCTGACCGTCGGGCTCGATCTGTCCAGTGCCCTGTCGCCCCTGATGCCCGAGGATATCGGCATCGCCTTCTGGGCGCATATCGGCGGGTTCAGTGCCGGGGCCCTGCTGATCGCCGTGTTCCGCGCGCGCGATGTGCCACTGTTTCAACCCGCCACCGCCTATCCCGATGGCGGATTTCTGGGTGTCGGGCGATTCCTGCCGGATCTGGGGCGTGACCGGGGCACGCCGGGTTCCAGGGTGCAGTTCTGGGTGAAAGCGGCGTTCTTTTTCCTGATCGTCACCATCGCCGCAGAATGGCTGCTGATGTGATCCTGGCCCGGCGCCCCCTTGCCCTGCGTGGCGGGCTGGCGCTAAAGACAGCCCATGCTGACCATCGCCGCGCTTTACCATTTCACCCGCTTCTCTGACCCCGCCGCCATCCGGGGGCCGTTGTTGGCGCTGTGTCAGGCGCAGGGCGTCAAAGGCTCGCTTCTGCTGGCGGCCGAGGGGGTCAACGGCACCATCGCAGGCCCGCGCGCCGGGATTGACGCCGTGTTGGCGCACCTCCGCGCCCTGCCCGGCTGCGCCGACCTGACCCACAAGGAAGCGCAATCCGACACCATGCCCTTTGGCCGCATGAAGGTGCGCCTGAAACGAGAGATCGTGACGATGGGCCAGCCAGACGTGGACCCGCGCGCGCGGGTCGGCCACTACGTTGCGCCGCAGGACTGGAATGACCTGATCTCGCAGCCCGATGTCGCGGTGATCGACACCCGCAACGCCTATGAGGTGGCGATCGGCAGCTTTGACGGCGCGATTGACCCGCAGACCGCCAGCTTCGGCGAATTCCCCGCCTGGTGGGCGGCCAACAAGGAGCGTTTCCACAACAAGCGCATCGCCATGTTCTGCACCGGCGGCATCCGCTGTGAGAAATCGACAAATTACCTTCTGGGGCAAGGGCTGGACGAGGTCTATCACCTGCAGGGCGGCATCCTGCAATATCTGGAAGACGTGCCAGCCGAGCAAAGCCTGTGGCGCGGCGGCTGCTTCGTTTTCGATCAGCGCGTCGCGGTGGGGCATGGGTTGCGGCCCACCGGCCACATAATGTGCCACGCCTGCCGCCGCCCGCTGGAGCCCGCCGACACCCAGCGCACCGCGTATGAAGAAGGCGTTCAGTGCCACCACTGCGTCGATGAATTCGACACCGCACGCCGCGAACGCTTCCGCGAACGTCAGCGCCAGATCACCCTGGCCGACCAGCGCGGCATGGCGCATCTGGGGCGCTGAACCATCGTAATTCCCGGCGCGCTTTTCGTCCGTGCTGCCATTGCGGCGGCGGGCGGGCGTTCAAAAACCGCTATCGAAACCCGTGGCCATGCAAGCGCGCGTGGCGCGCGACGCCGGCACCGATTTCAGAACCTAGCGCAACCCGGCCAGAAGCGTCGCCGCATAGAACAACGCCGCCGACAGCGCCGCCGTGGCGGGCACGGTAATCACCCAGGCGGCCAGGATCGTCATCAGATGCGAGCGGCGGACGACCTTGCGGCGGGTGCGCTCCTCGACCGGCAGGGCCGACATGTCGCGGTTCACCTTTAGAACCTTCTCGTGATACCACTCGCGGTAAAAACCCACGCCAAAGATTCCGCCGATGGCGATATGCGTCGAACTGACCGGCAGGCCCAGCCAGGACGCGATAATCACCACCACCGCCGCCGCCAGCGCCACGCACCAGGCGCGCATCGCGTTCAATCGGGTGATCTCTGATCCGACGACCCTGATGAGCTTGGGGCCGAACAGCATCAGACCAACCGACAGGCCCACGGCGCCCACGATCATCACCCAATAGGGGATCTCGACGCGGTCGCCGGCGGCGCCATCCTGCACGGCATGAACGATGGCCGCCAGCGGGCCGACCGCGTTGGCCACGTCATTGGCGCCATGCGCGAAGGACAACAGAGCGGCGGACAGGACCAGCGGGATGGCGAACAGCGTCTTGACCGACTTCACACGGTTTTCCAGCCCGCGCGACTGGCGGCGGATGATCGGGCGCATCAGAAAGACCAGCGGCACAGCCACGACAATGCCGATCAGGATCGCTTCGCCCAGGTCGAACTTGACGATCTTCTTGAGGCCCTTCATCGCCATGTAGGTGGCAAACACGCCGCCCATCACGCCGATCAGGATTGGCACCCAGGTGCGCGCCGCCGCCATCTTGTCCTCGCGGTAGATGATCCGGTTGTTGATAACCGCCAGGAACGCGGCCGCCATCACCCCGCCAAGAACCGGAGAGATCACCCAACTGGCCGCGATCTTGGCCATGACAGGCCAGTTGACTGCCGCGAACCCGGCGGCGGCAATACCCGCGCCCATCACGCCGCCAACAATGGAATGGGTGGTGGACACAGGCGCGCCCATCCAGGTGGCCAGGTTGATCCACAGGGCGCCGGCCATCAGCGCCGCCATCATTGCCCAGATGAACACCTGCGGCTCGGCCACGCTTTCCGGCGCGACAATCCCGCGCGACACGGTGCTGACCACATCGCCCCCCGCCAGCAACGCGCCGGCGGTCTCGAACACCGCCGCGATAATCAAGGCACCGCCCAGCGTCACCGCCTTGGCGCCCACCGCCGGGCCCATGTTGTTGGCCACGTCATTGGCGCCGATATTCACCGCCATATAGGCGCCGACGACCGCCGCCACGACAACAACCCAGGCGCCGACCGTGGCCCCCATCACGGTTGCAGCTGCAAGACCCGCCAGAACCATGAACACCCCGGTGATCCCCGGTCCGACCAGTGGACGCGCGGTGAACGCCGTCGCCTGCTCCAGCAGCGAGATGCGGTTCAGGTCCTTGTCGAGCGTCTTGATGCCCTTGGCGTTCGGGTCGTTTTGCATGGACATGGGCGCCCCCTTGGTGTCACGTATCTGTTACGCGCGCACCTACGCCATATGTCGGTTTTTCACAACAAGAAGCTGCTCAAGCGGCCCGGATCCTGCTACAGGTCCGCCAGAATGGCCTTCAGCTCCGGCTCCGCGACCAGGCTTGCGGCCTTGGCCACGGGCACCCATTTCCGCTTTCGCCGCCCCTGTTCGGGAAAGGTGCCGGCCAGGTCCTGGACCTGAACGTGGTAGACCTCGCATCGGCAAGTCACGGGAATGCCGCCCTTGACCAGCTTCTGATACGAGAACGCCCCCAGGGACGGCTCCGACACCGTGCCCTTGACGCCCGCTTCCTCCCAGGCTTCCTGCAACGCAGCCTCGGCCAGGGTGCGACCGCGCATGGGCCACCCCTTTGGCAGGATCCAGCGTCTGGACGACAGGCTGGAGATCAGAAGAACCTCTGGTCCGTCGACACCGTCGCGCAGACACAAGGCGGCGGTCTGCACGTAATCGGGGCGGCGGAACACCGGCTCGATATACGACCGGAAGCTGTTGATGGCGGCCTGTTTCATGTCTGGCTCTCGATCCTCGGGCTGGGCGTCTGGCGACACCCGGGCTGAGCCTTGTTGCGGGCGCATGCCCTTTGGCCCTTGTTTTTAATTGGCCCTTGTTTTTAATGCCTCTGCATCCCCTAATTTGCGCTCAATCCGCGTCGCCGTCAACGCGGCCGCGCGCGGATTTGATCTGCCCGCGCCGGGTCTTGGCATCCATCCGGCGGCGCTGGCTGGAATAGGTGTGCTTGGTGGCGATGCGCCGACGCTGCACAACCGTCGCTTGCTTGACCAGCGCCGCCAGCCGCTCTCGCGCGATTTCGCGGTTGCGTGCCTGGCTGCGCGTGTCTTCGACCCGGATGATCAGCGCGCCGTCCTGCGTCCATTTGCGCCCCGCCAACCGGCGCAGGCGGGCCTTGACCGGATCCGGCAGGTTCGGACTGCGCGCGGCCTCGAATCGCAGGTCGACGGCGGTGGAGACCTTGTTCACGTTCTGCCCGCCGGGGCCCGAGGAGCGGCTGAAGGTCTCGGTCAGTTCCCAATCCTGGAGGGTGATCTGGTCGGTAATGTGCAGCATGTCTGTCAATTTGGGTGTTTCGGGGCCAATCGAAAGGGCCGCCCGGCGAACGAGCGGCCCTCACGAGCTTCAGGAGATGGGGCCGGTTAGAGTCTGACCCAATCAGAAGGTGGCGGCTAGTGGGTTGCCGTCAGCTCACGCTCCCTCTGACTGTCCCGATACCTCTCTCCAATATCACTCTCGACACTGGACCACCTCCTTTCAACTGGTTGAACCGTAGGGGAATGGTGGCACATATCTGGTATTTGTCAAAACTTTTTAGGCGACCGGTTGCGTCAATTTCCTGACAATCGCGCGAAACGGCGCCAGGGCGATCAGCGCAAGCGCCAGTTTGACCATCCAGTCGGCAACCGCCAGGGACACCCAAAGCGGCGCTTCGGGGCCCATGCCCAGCAAGGGAACGGCGCCGGTTGCCCAGCCGGTATCGTTGCCCGGTTCGATGAAAGACAGCGTGGCCGAGAAGGCAATGGTGAAGAACAGGGCCGTGTCCAGCGACGAGCCGATCAGCGAGGAGGCCAGCGGCGCCTTCCACCAGGCGCCCACGCGCAACCGGTCGAAGATCGCCACATCCAGCATCTGCGCGCTCAGGAACGCCAGTCCCGAGCCCAGCGCGATGCGCAGCGTCACGGCGGGGAATTCGAACCCGTCGCCCTGCAACATGATCTGCGTGCCGATCAGCGACGAGGCCACGCCAACGACGAAGCCCGCCCAGACCACGCGGCGCGCGGCGGCGGGGCCAAAGACGCGGTTCATCACGTCGGTGACCAGAAACGCAAAGGGATAGGTCAGGGCCCCCCAGGTCAGCCAGTTGCCCAGCAGGAACTGAACCAGGATGTTCGAGGCCACGACGATCAACGCCATGGCGATCACGCCAAGGAAAAGGGAGCGGGTCATGCGATGGTCCGTATTTGACAAGGTGCTCGGAGACTTGGCCGCCCACCGGGCGACGTGTCCCTTTATGCTTGCGCCCGCGCCGGTGCAAGGGGGGGCGACCGCCTGACCGCCAAGCCGGGCCGTGCAATCCGCCTGTCGCCAGCGGCGTCGAGAGGGCCATCAGACCCAGCCGCCGAAGGACATCGCCATGCCCCCTCGCGCCCTATTGCCGGTGGCGGCGGCGGTGGCGGTGGCGGCGGGTTGCGCCGTTCCGCAGGATCGTCACGCGCGATAAGCGGGCAATGGGGCGCGATCCTGCAAGTCGATCATTCGGACCAGCATCGTTTCGGTCAACGCCGCCCGGACCGCTGCCGCCGATGGATCGGCGAATAGATTTTTCGCCTCGTCGGGATCTTCCTGCAAATCATAGAGTTCGCCCCAGTCCTCGCCCTGGCGCAGAGACATTCGGTGGCGCTGCGTCACCACGGTGCGAACCCGTTGCGGGCGCTCGAAACCGGTCATCCGCCGCTGACTGTCCTCTTCGATGATGACGGCCTCGGGCGGGTCGGACGCCCAGAGATCGCGCCCCTGCAGACCGTTATACGGCTGGATCCCGGCGCGCGCCAGAATGCTGGCGGCGATGTCGATGCTCTGCCCCAGGCCGGTTTCAACGGTGCCGCCTGCCGGATGCGCCGGATCGTGCCACAGGAACGGGACACGAATGATGCCCTGATAATGCAATAGCAGCTTCAGCATCAGCCCGTGGTCACCCATGTAATCCCCGTGGTCGCTGGTAAAGATCACAACGGTATTGTCGGCCAGGCCCAGCATATCAAGACGGGCCATGACTCTGCCGATGGCATCGTCGATCATGGTGATCTGGCCATAGGTCAGCGCGATGATCGCCCGCGCCTCGTCCTCGGTCACGGCAAAGGGGTTCTGGTTGTCGCGCGGGTCGGTGCCGTTTTCCAACGCCTCGCGCATCGCCCGGATGGGCGGCAAGTCGCCCCTGCCAAAGGACGATGGAAGCGGAATTTCGGCCGGGTCATACATGTCCCAGTATCGGCCCGGCGGCGTGAACGGGTGGTGGGGATCGGGAAACGACATTTGCAGGAAAAAGGGCGCATCCCGGCCGGCCTGCTCGCCCAGCCACGCCTCGCACCGGTCGGCGATCCAGTGTGTGGAATAAAGCTCTTCGGGGACCGCCGTCCGCCACGCCTGCGGAGCACTGATCCTGGAGCCGGGCAGCGCGTTCTGCGGTCCGACGAGCCCGTCGAAATCCTTGCGCTGTCGCCGCGCCCACAACAGATAGTCGCCGCAGGCCCGGTCGGCATGATCGGCCACGACCTCGACATGCTCGAAACCATGGAAATCGCCATCCAGGCGATCGGCAAACGGACGTTCCCAATGCCTTGTGTTTTCCAGATCATATTCCGGCCCATGACGGTTGCGTTTCAGCGCGTCCCGCAATTCAGTACGCGGCGTGTGCAGTGTCTCGTCACGCTGATAAGTGTTGGTGGCCGGAAGTCCCGTGAAACTTTGAAGATGCGACTTGCCGATCAGGCCCGTGGCGTAGCCCGCATCCCTGAGCAGTTCCACGAAGGTGGTGTGATCGCGCGACAACGGAATGCCATTGTGGCGCGCGCCGTGAAGCGAGGGCATTCGGCCGGTCATGATCGAGGCCCGATTCGGCATGCAGATCGGGTTGGCGACGTAGAACCGGTTCCAGCGCGCGCCCCTGGCGGCAATGCCGTCGATATGTGGCGTCCGCACGATCGGGTTGCCGTAGCAGCCCAGATGATCGGCGCGGTGCTGATCGGTAATGATGAACAGGAAATTCGGCCGGTCGCTCATCCCGGCACCTGTGTGCTGCGCGCCTGTCGCCGCAGATCCCAGGCGATCAGCGCGATTCCCAGCGCCAATGCGGGCAGATACACCGCCGCCGAAACATGCAGCAGGGCAAGCGCCGCGACAAGGCGGAGCCCGATCTCGGGCCAGCTCAGCCGACCACGGTCATAGGCCGACAGCGCCGAGGAAAAGAGCCAGATGCAGAACAGTGTCCGCGCGACGATCCAGACGAAAACGCCTGGCTGGAATACCTCGATAATCAGCAAGGTGGGATAGAAGGCAAAGATGAACGGGATGATGAATTTGGCCATGCCCAGGCGGAACGCCATGAACGCCGTCGACAGCGGGTTGGCCTTGGCGATCGGCGCGGCAGCATAGGCGGCGATTGCCACGGGCGGCGTCAGCGACGAGGCGACGCCATAGTAGAAGACGAACATATGCGCTGTCAGGATCGAAATGCCCAGCGCCTGGATCGCCGGTCCCATGACAAGGATGATGATGAGATAGGCGGGTAATGTCGGCATTCCCATGCCCAGGACAAGCGCCCCGATCATCGCCACCAACAGCGCCTGAAACAGGCTGTCGCCTCGCACTTCGGAAATCACGGTGGCCAGTTTCAGGCCCAATCCGGTGCTGTCGAGCGAGGATACCAGGATCCCGATGGCCGACAGCGCCAGGAGCAGGGACGCGCCCGAATTGCAGCCCGACACGAAGGACTTCCATACGCGCCCCGGGTTGCGCCGGACTGCGGGATTGATGGCCGACAGTCCGATCAGCACCAGAACAGCGTAGAACCCGGCGGTTGAAGTCGACAATCCGTTGACCAGCGCCAAGATCACCGCTGCGATCGGGCCGATGAACAGGATCGAGTTGATGATGTCCACGCGGGTGATGCGGTCATCCATCTTCAGGGGCTGCACTTCGATGCCCTGGCGCCGGGCCTCGACGGTCACCGCGCAAAACAGGCTGAAATAGTAGAACAGGGCGGGGACCAGCGCCGCAACGATGATATTGAGGTAACCGACCCCGGTCAGATCGGCCATGACCAGCGCCGCGGCGCCCATGATCGGAGGCATGATCTGTCCGCCCGAACTGGCCGTCGCCTCGATTCCGGCGGCAAAGGTTGGCGAAAAGCCGCGTTTCTTTATCATCGGAATTGTGAAGGTGCCGGTGCCGACAATATTGGCGACCGTGCTGCCCGACATCGTTCCGAACATCGACGACGCCAGAATTGCGGCATGGGCGGGGCCACCGCGTGTGCGACGGGTGGCCAGGAACGCGAATTTCAGCAAGGTATCGCCTGCGCCCGTCCCTTCGAGAAGCGCGCCGAACACGATGTAGATGAACACCGTGCTGAGGACGATGTTGGTCAGCGAACCGAACACGCCCTTGTTGGTGTTATACCACAACGCCGAGGCAATCTGGCGCAGGGTGAACCCCGCGTGTTCCAGAAGGCCCGGCAAATATTGGCCCCACAGCAGGTAAAGCACGCCGAAGACCCCGACCGCGAACACCCCTGTTCCCCACAGGCGCCTCGCCAGTTCCAGGAACACGACGACCCCGGCCAGGGCCGGCCAGACATCGCTGTTGCGAACGTCGTAGAGCGCGGTTTCCATTTGAGACTGGACGGTAAAGAACGCCCAGATGCCCCACAGACCGCCCGCCAGCATCGCCAGGTCGACCACCCAGGCGCGCAGACCGCGCGTCGAGTTCAGCGCCGCCCTGGGACCGGACTTGCGCCGCGCCGCGACGATGGTCGCGACCAGGGCCAAGGCAAAACCCGCCGCGCGGTGGGTCTTGGGATCCAGCAGGCCGATGCCGGCAGTGTAAATCGTGATCGCGCCAAGGATGGCCGCGGCAACAAGGCCGGCCAAGGCAAAGGCGCGCGCCGCGAATGCGGTGTTTTTTTGGGCGTTTGTCATGGATCCGGTCCCGGATGAAGGGGGCCGCGCCGGTTGGGGCGCGGCCGCGCTGGGGTCGCTCAGTTGGCCAGACGCAGGGCGTCAGGCACGGCAAAGCCCGCTTCGTCGTAGTAGCGCAGCGCGCCCGGGTGCAGCGGCACGTTGACCGACGTGAAGGCCGTGTCCGGCGTGACTGCCTGCAGGAAGAACGCGGTCGCCTGCACGTCGGCGATGTTCTCCCAGAACGCCCGCGTGGCACGATAGACGACATCTTCGTCGACGCTCGCATTGGTGCCGACGAATTGCGAGAAGGCCAGCGCGGTGATCTCGCCCTGGGTCAACTGGCCCTGATAGGTCGCGCCGTCAAACATGGCGACACCCCGCCCCGCACCGCCAAACAGCGCCTGCATGGCTTCGCTGTTTTGCGCGTCCTCGGGGATGGACAGGATGCGGAACTCGCCCGACAGGCCGAACTGCTCGACATTGGCCGAGCCGATTTCGGCGGGACGCACCATCATGTCGATGCGGCCATCGGCCAGCGCCGCGTAGCCCTCGCCCCACGAAAGGCGCACGGCCGTATAGTCCTCGCCAGGCTCATAGCCCGTGATGATCCGGATCAGGGCTTCCGAGGTCGCCGAGGCAGACCCCGCCGGCGGACCCGTGAACACGGTGCGTCCGGCAATGTCCTCCCAGCTTTCGATACCCGAGCCGGCCAGCGTCACCGGATGATAGGCTCCGGCCTGAAACCCGACGATCGAGCGCAGATTGGACGCCGCCGCGGGCGCATCCTCGATCGGTGCATACATCCGCGCCTGGTTGCTCATCAGGTTGACCAGCGACGGAACCGTCGAAAAGAACTCGATCTCTCCTCGTCCGCCGCGCAGCATGGACTGCGTCAGCGTTTGCCCGGCGTTGACCTGAATTTCGACATCCGCCGTCCTCGCCTGATTGGCGAAGGCAACGAACATCGTATAGACCGGGTCGCCGACGCCGGCGGTCTCGCCGCGATAGATCTGTGCTGTGGCGCTGGTCGCCAGGGTTGCCAAAACCACGGCTGCGGCCGTAGCGCGCAACGAACGTGCGTGATTGAACATGGTGTCCTCCCTTACCGTGTCATCCAGAAGAGCTAGCAGCTTCCCGGGACGAAAAATAATTGATAGACTTCTTGGACTCATACCAGAAGCTTATGAAAACAGACCCGCGCCACCTGATCCAACTGTCGATGATCGTCGAGGCCGGCTCCTTTCAGGGAGCGGCCGACAGGCTTGGCATGACACAGCCCGCACTGAGCCGGAATATTCGCCTGCTCGAAAGCCGTATCGGCACGCCTTTGTTTGATCGCAGCGCCCGCAAGGCTGTTCCGACGGAAGCCGGGCTCAAACTGGCGCAGCACGGATTGACCATTCGCATCGCCGAAGACCAGGCCTCGGCCTTTGGTGCGATGGCCTCTCGCGGTGCGGTCGGCGCGCTGCGCGTCGGCGCGCCGCCGATTATCGCCGGCCATTTCCTGACCAACCGGATTTCGCGTTTTGTCCACGACAACCCCTTGTGCCAGGTGGAACTGCGCGTCGGACTGGTGCACGAACTCAGAACCATGCTGGAACGCGGCCAGATCGATATTGTCATCGGACCAAGAGGGCTGGCGGAACATCTGGCCGAGCTGAGCTTCGAGCCCTTGATCGACGACCGCATCGGCATTCTGTGCCGGGTCGGGCATCCGCTCGAAACCTCTCGCGCGCCCGGCCCCAGGGTGCTGGAGAACCATCGCTGGGTTGCCCATTCACGGGGCAGCACCTTGCGGCTTCAGACCGAAACGGCGCTGGCCGCAATGGGAATCGACCATGTCCAGATCGGTGTCGAGACGGACAGCATCCGTTCGGTGCTCGAAATCGTTGCTGCCACCGATCTGCTGTCGACCATGCCCAGAGAGACCACACGACCCTACCTGAGCAGCCGGCTGAAGTTCCTTGATATCGACCACCCGCAATTTTCGCGCCCGATCGGGATCGTTCGGCGCAAGAGCCTGCCGAAAAAGAGCATCGCGGAAAACTTCATCGGTCTGTTGCGAGCCCGGTAAATCCGCCTTTTGCATCGCGCGCGCCTGGATCGGGGGTCCCGGCCTTCACTGAGCCGTCGCCACGCCCCCGAAGGACATCAAAGGCGATGCCGCAAAGGAGCGGCGGCGGCTCGGGCCAAACTGGCGGAGTCACTCGGGGCTGACGCTGGTGTCTTCAGACACCATACGCCCGGAACTTTGATTTTCGAAACTTTGATTTTCGAGCAGGATTTTGGTGGAGCCAAGGGGGGTCGAACCCCTGACCTCTTGAATGCCATTCAAGCGCTCTCCCAACTGAGCTATGGCCCCACCGAGGTGCCGCCGTTCCCGGCTGCGCCTGCGGTGTAGGGTTTCGCTGGCACGAGATCAAGCGAAAAATTCGCGC
>CAJQNQ010000217.1 GCA_905479725.1 uncultured Paracoccaceae bacterium
CGCGATCGCCGCGTTCCGTGCGGGTGAGCAACCGCATATCGTTCAGGTGTTCGAGGTGGGCACCGGCACGATGATGGCGGCCGAAGGCGCGATCGTTCCGATCTATGAACTGATGGCTGACAACAATGTGGAGTTCGATCCGTCGGCCTATCTGCCCGCCGTGGTCGGCTACTATACCGACCCCGCAGGCAACATGTTGTCCTTCCCGTTCAACTCGTCCACGCCGATCGTCTATTACAACCGTGACATCTTCGAAGCCGCCGGACTGAACCCCGATCAGCCGCCGGTCACCTGGGCGGACGTGGAATCGATGTCGAACCAGATCATCAGCGCGGGCGCGGCGACCTGCGGGTTCACCACCCGCTGGCCAAGCTGGGTGCAGCTGGAAAACTTCCTGGCCTGGCACAATCTGCCGCTGGGCACGCAGCAGAACGGATTTGGCGGGTTTGACACCGAATTGATCCTGAACCAGCAGGCTCCGCTGATCCGCCATTGGGAAAACCTGGCGCGCTGGCAGTCCGAAGGCGTGTTCAGCTGGGCTGGTGGGGGCGCTGGCCCCGATGCCGGGCCGAAATTCTACAGCGGTGAATGCGCGATGATGATGGAAAGCTCGGCAGGGCGCGCGGGCGTTCTGTCGAATGCAGATTTCAGCGTCGGCTACGGCATGCTGCCCTATTACGATGACGTTGCGGGCGCGCCGCAGAACTCGATCATCGGTGGCGCGACGCTTTGGGCCCTGGCGGGCCGTGATCAGGCCGATTATGCCGGCGTCGCCCAGTTCTTCGAGTTTCTGTCGCGGCCGGAAAACCAGGCGTGGTGGCACCAGAACACCGGCTACCTGCCGATCACCAACGCTGCCGCCACGCTGACCGCCGAGCAAGGCTATTACGCGGCCAACCCCGGTGCCGATCTGTCGATCCAGCAGATCAACCTGAACCCGCCGACGGAAAGTTCGCGCGGGTTGCGGTTCGGCAACTTCGTGCAGATCCGTGACGTCATTTCGGAAGAAATGGAGGCCATGATTACCGGCGCCAAGTCCGCGCAGGCGGCCGCCGATGCCATCGTCGAACGCGGCAACCGTCTGCTGCGCGACTTCGAAGCGACGATCCAGTGATCTGACCGACTGTCCCGCCCGGCGCCCGTGCCGGGCGGGACCCTTCGGGGGCGCAAATGCAAACCAAACGCATGACTTTCAACAGCCGTGTGCTGCCCTACCTGCTGCTGGCGCCGCAGGTCGTCATCACGCTGGTCTTCTTTGTCTGGCCAGCCAGCCAGGCCCTGTGGCAATCCATGCTGCGCGAAGATCCCTTCGGCCTGCGCACGACCTTCATCTGGTTTCGCAACTTCGAGCGCCTGTTCGAGGATCCAACCTATGTGAATTCGCTGAAGACCACGGCGGTCTTTTCCATCAGCACCACATTGCTGTCCATGTCGCTGGCGCTCTTGTTCGCCACCATGGTCAACCGGATGATCCGCTCCAGGGACGGGTATACCACCTTCCTTGTCTGGCCCTATGCGGTGGCCCCGGCCATTGCCGGCGTGCTGTGGTGGTTCATCTTCAACCCCTCCGTGGGTATCATGCCCTATATGCTGAAGATGGTCGGCTATGACTGGAACCACCGGCTGAATTCCGGCGACGCGATGATCCTTGTGGTGATCGCCGCCGCCTGGAAGCAGATCAGCTACAACTTCCTGTTCTTCCTGGCCGGGCTGCAATCGATCCCGCAATCTTTGATCGAAGCCGCGGCGATCGACGGCGCGGGCCGCAAGAAGCGGTTCTGGACCATTGTATTCCCGCTTCTGTCGCCCACCACCTTTTTCCTGATGGTCGTCAACATCGTCTACGCGATGTTCGACACGTTCGGCGTGATCCATGCGACCACCGAAGGCGGACCCGCGCAGGCCACCAACATCCTGGTCTACAAGGTGTTCCGCGACGGTTTCGTTGGCCAGAACCTGGGCTCCAGCGCCGCGCAATCGGTGATCCTGATGGGGATCGTCATCGTCCTGACCGTGGTGCAGTTCCGCTGGATCGAACGCCGGGTGAACTACTGATGGGGATTGCACATGGTTGAAAATGATCGCTGGGGCACCTTGCTGGCCCATGTCATCCTGATCCTGGGTGTCTTTGTCGTGGTGTTCCCGGTCTATGTGGCGATCATCGCCTCGACGCAGGAAAGCGGCACGTTCCTGCGTGGCGTCATGCCGCTGCTGCCAGGCTCGTATGGCTGGGAAAACTACCGCACCGTGATCCTGGAGGGGCGCTCGAACGCCGGGGCGCCGCCGATCGGACTGATGCTGTGGAACAGCTTCGTCATGGCGATGATGATCGCGGTCGGCAAGATTGCCATTTCCCTGCTTTCGGCCTTCGCCATCGTCTATTTCCGCTTTCCGTTCCGCATGTTCTTCTTCTGGATCATCTTCGTCACCCTGATGCTGCCGGTCGAGGTGCGGATCGTGCCGACATTCCAGGTGGTTGCCAGCCTGGGCATGTTGAACACCTATGCCGGCCTGTCCATTCCGCTGATCGCCAGCGCCACGGCCACTTTCCTGTTCCGCCAGTTCTTCATGACCGTGCCCGAGGAAATGCTGGAAGCCGCTCGGGTCGATGGCGCGGGACCGATGAAATTCTTCAAGGACATCCTGCTGCCCCTGTCGATCACCAATATCGCGGCGATGTTTGTCATCATGTTCATCTATGGCTGGAACCAGTATCTGTGGCCGCTGCTGATCACCACCGATGACGGCTATTATACCATTGTCATGGGCATTCAGCGCATGGTGACCGGCGGCGACAGTGAACCGCTGTGGCATCTTATCATGGCCACCGTGGTGATGGCCGCGCTCCCCCCGATCCTTGTGATCCTGTTCATGCAGCGGCTCTTCGTGAAGGGCCTGACCGAGACGGAGAAGTAACCCATGGCGCGTATCGTGATCGACGATCTGCACAAGGTCTATGCAGGTGGCGTGAAGGCCGTGACGGGCGTCAGCCTGGATATTGCCGATGGCGAGATGATCGTGCTGGTCGGCCCGTCCGGCTGCGGGAAATCCACCCTGCTGCGCATGGTCGCGGGGCTGGAGACGATCTCGTCTGGAACCTTGAGCATCGGCGACCGGGTGGTGAATGATCTGGAACCCGCGCAGCGCGATATCGCCATGGTGTTCCAGAACTACGCGCTCTATCCGCACATGACGGTGTTCGGCAATCTGGCCTACGGGCTGAAGAACCGGGGTGTTTCGAAGGCGGATATCGACCGCCAGGTGCGCCAGGCGGCCGAGATGCTGGAAATCACCGCCTATCTTGACCGCAAGCCGCGCGCCCTGTCCGGCGGGCAGCGCCAGCGGGTGGCGATGGGCCGGGCGCTGGTGCGCGAACCGGCGGCGTTCCTGTTCGACGAGCCGCTCAGTAACCTGGATGCCAAGCTGCGGGTGCAGATGCGCGTCGAAATTCGCCAGTTGCAAAAACGCCTGCGCACCACGTCCCTGTATGTGACGCACGATCAGTTGGAGGCCCTGACGATGGCCGACCGGCTGGTGGTGCTCAATGGCGGCGTGATCGAACAGGTCGGCACCCCGATGGAAGTCTACGACAAGCCCGCGACCGTGTTTGTCGCCGGGTTCATTGGGTCGCCGGCGATGAACATGCTGGAGATGCCATATCTGAAAGCCCTGGGGCGGCTGCCGGATGCCCTGCCCAGTGGCGCGGATCTGATCGGCGTTCGCCCCGATGATCTGGTGCTGGACGCACTGGACGCGCCGGCGCTGTCGCTGACCGGCACGGTGGCCCTGCTGGAACCGGCGGGCGCGGAAAGCCATATCTATGTTTCGCTGCCGGGTCGGGCGCAGCCTGTCACGGTGCGGGTGGCCGGCGTGCCGCTGCACCTGGCCGAAGGGGCGGAAATCACCCTTCGCGCCCCGGTTGACGCGCTTCATCCGTTCGACGCGGCCAGCGGCCGCCGCGTGGCCTAGCGCGACCGGATATTGGCGCTCGCCTCGCGGCGGCGCGCAGCCACGGGCGGGCTGGGCTGAGTGCCGAGCCGCAGGTCCAGTGAAGCATAAAACGCATCCAGCGACTGGCCAAAGGTTTCCTCGAACGCCATGGCATAGGGCGTTGCACGGCCGATCAGGCTGATCCACCGCCCCACGCCGTCCATCCCGAATTCATCGACCAGAAAAGATACCGCGATCGCCCCGAGGTCGTTGAGGACCGCGCGTTCGGCCGTGGCGTCGCCGCGAATTTCCTGATCGCGCAGGGCAGGCAGCGGCGTGTCCTCATAGCGCCGCAGAATGCCGGCACGGAAACCCGGCCCTGAAACAGGGTCGAACCCGGTGCGGCCGATCACGGTGATGATCCCCTCGCGCAGCCACAACGGCCCCTCGGCGTAGCGCCGGGCGTTGCCGCTCAGGCCGTTGCTGGCCGGGCCGACCACCAGGTGATAGATCTGCCGTGCGACCATGCGGATCATGACCGCTTCCAGCCGTTCAGCGGCGCGGTCATCGGTCATCGCGAATCCCGGACGGGCGCAGACCAGCGATTCCCGGGCGCCGGTCAGCGATGCCGCGATCCGGGCGCCGGCGCAGGTGTCGCCGATCCATGCCTCTTGGCCGCTGCGCGGCGCGCGACCGGTTGTTTCGCTCAACAGCGCGCGCATCGCGTCCGGTGCGCTGGCCACGAAAAAGCGCGCGGCCTGGCGCGGTTCAACGCCAAGCATGGCGACCACCCGGTCAAACAGGACAGGCAGGCGCGTGCGGAATTCCGTCGCAACGCCCGGATCCACATCGGGCGCAATCAACACTTCGATCCCCAGAGAGAGGTCGGGGGGGACGGCACGGGTCCCGGCGGGCCGCTCGGCGCGTGCATCCCGGTCCCGCGCCGCCGGAAACGGCGATCCGCCGGCGCTGAAGCGGCGGTAGAAATCTTCCAGCGGCTGATTGAATTGACGCTCGAACGCCTCGGGGAACCGCACACCTTGGCCCATCAGATCGAACATCTGACCGACCGCGGGGAACCCGTGTTCCTGCACCAGAAAGCTGGCCGCGATCCCCCCCGCCAGATACACTTGGTCGTTGTTGTCCTGCACCGCCTCCCGGGTTTCCAGCTCCTGCAATGGCATCATCGGCCGCCTGCCCAGCCGGTCGCGAAAATCGCGCCGAATCTCGCCCCCAACGCGCCCGGTAACGAGGGTTTCGGCGAATACCATCGCCACACCCTCGTGAAACCATTTCGGGCCGTCGATTTCCGGGCGCTGCTCTTCGGTGGCGCTGTCGGGGTAGATTCCCAGAATCTGGCGCGCGATCAGATGCAGCGCCTCATGCGCGGCAGCGTCATACAGATCGGCGGGTGGCAGGCGATACCCGGTCGCCGTGTCCGGCGGCACACAGATCACGGTGATCCCCGGCACGGTGAAGGCACCGAACTGGCGTGGATTGTCGCATTGCGCGCGCAACGCCTCGCCCAGTCGGGACCAGCGCACCCGTTCAGGCAGATATCGCGGAACAAGCTGCTCCAGTTCTGCCAGGGACGTGCCGACAATCACCGTATCGGTGCCGGCAATGTCCAGGCCCAGGAGTTCGGTGGCGCGGGCATGTGACCGGGGCAGCCACTCTTGCAGCACAGTGCGCACCGTGTCATCCACGCCGCTGGCAAAGACCAGGTTCAGCGGCGACCGCGCCGATGGCCAGAAGCGGCGCAGCCTGTCATCGCCCAACCCGATTCGGCGGCACCAGGTCACGGCATTGCCCGGTTCCAGCGGTGCCCGTGCCGCCAGGCCGAATCGGGCGATATAGGCGCGGTAGGCCCGCATCGTCTGGCGACCCAGCAGGCCGTCGACGGGGCCGGGGTCAAACCCGGCGGCGGCAAGCTGGCCCTGCACGCAGCGCACCCCGTCGGCGTCGGCCCGCGCGGGTTGCGCAAGGATGACAAGCAAGCAAAGCACCAGGGGTGTGAAGATCCGCATCATGGAATTTTGCCGCGCCAGCGCTGGTCTGTCCACTGGAACCTGAAACCGAACCTGATTGCCTTGCATGTGCGCCTGTCGCGCCGGGCCAGGGTGGGCTACTGCGTCAGGTGACGCAAACCCTGCGTGACATCGGTGCGCAGCGCCAGCCGCAGCCCGGGTTCATCCCCGGCCTTCAGCGCGGCCAGGATCATGCGGTGATACGGCGGTGGAGAGTTGCGGCGCAGGCGGGAATAGAGCGCGCGCATGGTCGGCCCCAGTTGCAGCCAGATCGTTTCCACCATGGCCAGCATCGCCGGTGACTGGGCGCGCAGATACAAGGTGCGGTGAAATTCAAGATTGGTGCGGATATAGGTCACCGCGTCGCCACGCAGCACGGCATCGGTGTTGGTGGCGTTGATTGCTTCCATCCGGTCGATCAGCGCCAGATGCGCGCGGGGCAGGGCGCGGCCGCCCATCTCCGGCTCCAGCAGCGCGCGGATCGAGGCCAGTTCCTCGATCCGTTCGGTGGTCAGTTCCGGTGTCGCCACCCGGCCCGAGGACGACATCGACAGCGCGCCCTCGGCCACCAGCCGATGCACGGCCTCGCGCGCCGGGGTCATGGACACGCCGAACTCCTTGCCCAGGCCGCGCAGGGTCAGCGACTGGCCCGGCAGCAACTGGCCGTGCATGACCTGAGTGCGCAAGGACCGGTAGACGCGGTCATGCGCCGACAGGGTCGAGGGATCCGGCGGCAAGGTGCGAGGGGCGCGGTTCATCGGGCAGCGTGATCACAGCGTTCGGTTTGCGTCAAGCATCGGCAAACCGAAAATGATGCAGACCCGCGCCTTCGGACTTCAGCCAGCGGCGCGCGGCCGCGTGATCGGGATAAATGCGGTCGACCTCGGCCCAGAAGGCGGGCGAATGGTTCATCTGCAACAGATGTGCCACCTCATGCGCGGCCACGTAGTCCAGGATCCTGGGCGGCGCCATGATGAGTCGCCAGCTGAACATCAGGTCGCCCGAAGGGGTGCACGATCCCCAGCGCGAGCGGGTGTCGCGCAGCGTCAGCTTGCCGGGGCGCCGTCCGATCGCACGGGCGTGGTTGTCCACCCGGTCGGCCAGCCTTTCGCGCGCCAAGGCTTTCAGATAGGCCAGCGCGCCCGCCACGGGCCGCCCCTGCGGCACCAGCAGGGCGGTGCCGTCGATACGGGCCGCGCGCCCCGGGGCGGGGGTCAGCGTCAGCAGGGCGCCTTGCACCGGGATTTTCGTGCCCGGCTGCACGCTGACCGGCCCCTGCATTCCCTGCACGGCATCGCGCAGCCATGTCGCGCGGTCGGCCAGAAAGGCGCGCGCCACGCGCATGCTGGCGCGCGGCGGCAAGGTCAGCGTCACGGTGCCGTCCAGCCTGGAGACCTTCAGCGCCAGCCGGCGCGCCCGCGCGGATCGGCGGACCTGCACCTCCAGCAACGGAGGGCCAGCCAGCAAGATACGTTCGTCGTCCGAATTGTTCATGACTGCCCTTTTGACCGCAAGCTGCCGGGGCTGCCACTCAAACACCGGTATAAAGGCTTTGACAACCCGCGCGGCGTATGGCAACGGGCTGCGATCATGGAATAGAAAGGGATCTGCATGCCCAAGGAAGAATGGGGTGTAAAACGTGTTTGCCCGACGACCGGCAAGCGTTTTTACGACCTGAACAAGTCCCCGGTAATCAGCCCCTATACCGGTGACGTCGTTCCGATCGAAACGCCGGGTCGCAAGGGCAGCACGCCGGCGCCAGCCGCCGCCAAGGCCAAGCCGAAGGTGGTCAAGAACCTGGAAACCGAGGACGTCCTGATCGACGATGAGGATGAAGTCGAGGTGGACGACACCGATGCGTTGCTCGAGGATGACGATGACGACACGGTGTCGCTGGATGAGCTTGGCGACGTTGCCAGCGATGACGACGACAGCTGATCCGCTCTGAAACCCGGACTCCGAAACAGAAAACGGGCGCCTTTGGTGCCCGTTTTTGCTTGTGCGCGCAGCGTGTGGCGCGGGCCCGGCGCGCGGTTGCGGGGGCCGGCAAAGAACTGTCATCAGCGCGAATTTTTCGCTTGATCTCGTGCCAGCGAAACCCTACACCGCAGGCGCAGCCGGGAACGGCGGCACCTCGGTGGGGCCATAGCTCAGTTGGGAGAGCGCTTGAATGGCATTCAAGAGGTCAGGGGTTCGACCCCCCT
>CAJQNQ010000218.1 GCA_905479725.1 uncultured Paracoccaceae bacterium
GATGCCCAGAAACAGATGATGCATCACCGGGTTGCAGACAAACACGGCATCCACGATCAGGTTCTTGTCGACATTGCCCTCCGCCGCGATCTGGGTGAACAGCGCATTCATCCCCTCGCGCACGGCGCGGGTCATCTCGTCCGCACCGCGCGGGTTCATCATCGAATAGCTGACCCGGCTCATCAGATCCTCGCCAAAGCGGATCTGCGGGTTCATCACCCCGCCCGAGGCCAGAACGTGGCCATCGCGCAAATCGCACAGATGCGCGGCAATGGTGGTCGATCCCAGATCGATGGCCATGCCGCACAGCGCGCCTTCATACAGACCGGGCCAGATGTCCAGAATGCGGGGCGTATCGCCGGTGTGATCGGCAAACAGCGCCACGGTGACCGCCCAGTTGCCCTTGCGCAACACCGGTTGCAGCTTGCGCAGAATGGCCGGACCGGCCTGCACGGCGTCAATCTGCCATTGCGCGCGCAGCGCTTCGGACAGGCGCTCCAGATCGCCCGAGGGTTCGTGCATGTCCGGTTGCGCGACCTCGACATAATACAGGCGGGTCGCCGGGTCCATCTTGACCACCCGGGCCGAGGCCGCCTTGCGCACAACCTGACGGTGCAACTGGCTTTCCGGCGGAACGTCGATCACCACATCGTCCATGACCCTGGCCTGGCAGCCCAGGCGCCGCCCCTCGATCAATCCGCGTTTGTCCTTGTATCGCTGCTCGACCGCGTTCCAGGGGCTCAGGGCATCCGGCGCGACGGTGACCCCGTGTTTGGAGAATTGACCGACCCCCGGCGTGACCTGGCATTTCGAACAGATGCCGCGCCCGCCGCAGACCGAATCCAGATCGACGCCCAATTGCCGCGCGGCTGTCAGAACCGGCGTGCCCTTCGCAAAGCGCCCGCGTTTTCCGGACGGGGTAAAGATCACCAATGCGTCGTCGGTCTTTTCGCCAGTCATGTCAGGGCCCTGTTATTGTCGGTCAGCGCCCGAACATACCCTGCCCTGCGCTGGTGAACAGGGGGCAAGCGACGCGGGGGCACCGGAAAGCGACGAGCGGCCTCTGCGTTCAGGGCGTTGAGGGAACCGCCTGCGCCATCAGCCGGGCTTCGGCGATCAGCGCGATCAGCACCTCGATGTGCCGCGCCGGGCGCCAGGGGTTGCCAATCTCGTGCGGTGGGCGGGTGCGCAGGTTTTCCTGAAGCTCCTCGAGTTCGATCAGCAGGCGGACGGTCGCGGCCCCCGGTGGCGGTGTGGCGGGCAGGCGCAGGATGCGGCGCAGATCGGTCACCCGGTTGTAGTCCAGTGTGCCGTGCCGCGCGGTGCGCATCATCAGCAGTGGGCGCTTGATCGTCCCGAGAGTTTCTAGGACAGTGACAATAGACTCGGTCGGTTCGCAGCTCATGGAGGGTCCTCTGGGTTTGCGGTCAGATCAGGGGCTATCATTGCACAACCTAAACGGGTGTTGCATTTTTTGAGCCGAGCACCGTTCGCCGCCTTCAGCACATGTTTTGCAGATAGATGACACCCTTATGGGACGCGGCGGAGTTAACAAACCCGTAACGAAAACACGCATAGGTTGATTCCTTAACGATTTGGAAACCTGTGTCTGTCCGGCGTCACCGGGGCTGCCACGCCGATGACGAGTGCCGGAAACGGTGTGGCAAGGCATGCGAGGACCTGATGACAGCCAACCTTACTTCGATCGGTCAATTGCCCGGCTGGGTGCCGTCAGCCGTTCGTCTGTATCTGACCCATACCGAGGATGGATGCTCATTGCGCGAAATTGCGCGGGCCGAGGGGGTTCATGCCTCGACCGTCATGCGCCAGGTCCGCCGTTTTGAAAACCGTCGCGATGATCCCCTGGTCGAAGGCGCGTTGGAGCAGCTTACGCAGCCGCCCGCCGCATCCGACCGCCCAACAGAAAGCGACGCGATGCCCCAGGACCAAACCCCCGACAGCCCCTTGCAAGCGATCAACGAAACCCGCCTGGACGCCGAAGCCCGGCGCATCCTGCCACGCCTGGCCGAAGCCGACGCCGTGATGGCCGTGGCCGCCGACATGGACAAGGCGGTGGTGATGCGTGACGGGCCCGAAGGGGCGGTGCGCCTGGCGGTGCTGGACCGCTCGGTCGCTGAAGCCTTTGCGCTGCGCGACTGGATTGGCTGCGTTCAAGCGGGGCGCGTCGGGCGATACCGGATCACGCAGAGCGGTCGCACTGCGCTGCGCAAACTGGGCGCCGGGTCTGAATCGCGGTCGGATCTCGCGCGTGCGCAGGGCGAGGAAGACATGCGTGGCACACGTCCCGTCACCACGGAATCGCCGGTGACGGCGTTGGCGCGGCGCCGCGACCGAGAGGGAAATCCCTTTCTGACCGCGGATTTGGTAGACGCCGCCGAGCGGCTGCGCGAGGATTTCGAGATCGCGCAGATGGGACCGCAGGTTGGCCAGGACTGGAACCGTTTTCTGGTCGGACCGGTGCAAGGGCGCCAGCGCGGCGGGGGCGAAGGCAGCATGGCCAGCGGCCTGGCGCGCGAGCGGGTCAGCGC
>CAJQNQ010000219.1 GCA_905479725.1 uncultured Paracoccaceae bacterium
GGCGCCGGTGCCGCCGTGATGACCGCGCAGGGACTGGCCGTGATCGGCGGTGACGATCACTTCATACCCCATCTCGCGCCAGGCAGGCAGGAAATTGGCCAGCATCGCGTCCATCAGCGCGCAGGCGTGATCCATTTGCGAACAATCATGCCCGAAGCGGTGGCCCATGCTGTCCAGCGTGCAGGTGTGCAGGATGCCGTAATCCAATGCGAACCGTGTGCACAGGCTGGTCAATGTGGCGAACAGATCGGCGTCGCAAGGCGTTGCCTGATTGATGTGATCGTACCCGGTCATCGTGTGGAAGCGGCCGTGGTTGATGCTGTTGCTGTGCGGCTCGTCGTATTCGATATCGCGCACCATGTCGAAAGGCGCGCGGTTGAAGAAGGTCGACCACCAGGAATGGGTTACGGCGCCGGTCACGCCGCCTGCCTGACGGGTCTGGCCAAAAATGTCCGGCATTTCGACGCGGTGGATATGCCCGTTGCTGAGCACCCCGTGCACCTGCGGCGGCACCCCGGTGTGGATGCTGGCATAGCAGGGCCCGGACATGGAGGGCAGCGAGGCCCGCATCCGCCAGACACGGGCGTCGCCGGATTTCACCCAGCCTTCGAGCCCGCCGAAATAGCGTCGCCAATTGGCATAGGGAACGCCGTCCAGAACGATCAGCAGCAATTTGGACTTCATGAGAGCCCCCCGGGAATCAGTTGCAATTGACGCAGCCTAAGCGGGGCGCCTCACGGGGACCAGTGTCTCGCACAAAGGATTTGGTGGGAGGTGGATTCGGGGTTACAAGAGGGCCGGATAACCCCCTCGCAGGATTGAAAAAAGATGGCGCAACCGAATATACTGATCCTGATGGTCGACCAGTTGACCGGCACGCTGTTTGACGATGGTCCGGCCGATTTCCTGCATGTGCCGAACCTGCGGGAATTGGCGGCGCGGTCGGTCAGATTCTCGCGCGCCTATTGTGCCAGCCCGCTGTGTTCGCCCTCGCGCGCCAGCTTCATGGCCGGGCAACTGCCGCACCGCACCGGGGTCTATGACAATGCGGCCAATTTTCCGGCCGATGCGCCGTGTTTCACGCATCATCTGCGCCGCGCCGGATACCAGACCACGCTGTCGGGCAAGATGCATTTCGCCGGGCCGGACCAGCTGCACGGGTTCGAGGAGCGTCTGACCACCGATATCTATCCCTCGGATTTCGGCTGGACGCCGGACTACCGAAAACCCGGCGAGCGGATTGACTGGTGGTATCACAACCTGGGGTCGGTGACCGGGGCAGGGGTGGCGGAAATCACCAACCAGATGGAATTTGACGACGATGCCGCGCATCAGGCCTGCCAGAAGCTATATGACCTGTCGCGCGGCCACGATCCGCGCCCGTGGTGCCTGACGGTCTCGTTCACGCATCCGCATGATCCCTTTGTTGCGCGGCGCAAATACTGGGATCTGTATGACGGTGCCGACGCCCTGGAGCCGCCTGAAAAGGTGGCTTACGAGGCACTGGACGCGCATTCCCGGCGCTTGCTGGACAGCGTGGATCACACGAATTTCGACATCACGGACGCCCATATTCGCCGTGCGCGCCAGGGGTATTTTGCGAACATCTCGTATATCGACGACAAGATCGGGGAGATTCTGCGCACGCTGAACGACACCCGCCAGGACGCGGTCATCGTGTTCGTGTCGGATCATGGCGAAATGCTGGGCGAGCACGGGCTGTGGTTCAAGATGAGCTTTTTCGAGGAAAGCGCGCGGGTGCCGTTGATGATAAGCGGGCCCGGACTGCGGCCCGCGCGCGTGGATCAGCCGGTCAGCACATTGGACCTGGTGCCGACCCTGGCCGATCTGGCCGGCATTCCCCTGTCCGAAGTCCTGCCCTGGACCGATGGCGAGAGCCTGCTGCCCTTGATGCACGGAACCGGCGGGCGCGGGCCCGTGCCCATGGAATACGCCGCCGAAGGCACCATTGCGCCGATGGTCGGATTGATCGACGGGCCATGGAAATACATCGCCTGCGCGGCGGACCCCGAACAGCTTTACAATCTGGACAGCGATCCGCGAGAGCGCGCCAACCTGGCGTCCGACCCGGCTTTTGCCCCGATCTTGCAGAAATTTCAGGCGATGGCGATGGCACGGTGGGATCTGACCGCGTTCGACGCCGAAGTGCGCCAAAGCCAGGCCCGGCGCTGGATCATCTATGAAGCCTTGCGTCAGGGCAGCTTCCAGCCGTGGGATTATCAGCCGCACCGCCCGGCGTCTGACAGATATATGCGCAACCACATGGATCTGAACGCGTTGGAAGACGCGCAACGCTTTCCACGCGGAGAATAGCGGTTCAGGCGGTTTCGACCAGCCGGACGGTCAGCGTGGGGCAAACCGCGCTGACCTCACGGATGACCAGTTCGGCCCGTGGCAGCGGCCGGGTCAGGGCGAACAGATCACCGCGAAAACCCATCTGTTCCAGTTCGATCCCCAGATCAACGATGTCCCAATCGGCGGTAATCAGCGGGCCGATGATCGCATCGGGTCGCACCGTGCGGATCATGGACGGCGCCAGCAAGCCCTTGTGGGTGATGACCACCGATTGCTGTCCGGGCCGAGGGTTCAGAAGCGGCAACGCCTGTGGCGTGTCGATCAGCAGGATTGTCCGCGCGGCCTTGAGCGCCCGGTCAACGCTGACCGGAATAACGGGATCAAGACGATGGAACTGCGCTTTCATTCAGATGACCCGTTCAAAGGTTATGGGCGGCCGGATCGATTGACCGGATGCTGTTGAACTCCAAAAGCTGTCCGATCCCGTTTGATCGTCACCGCCACGGATTAAGAATACCTTAACAATTCAGGCATTTGCCAATGCCGAGCGGCGCTGGCGTCGTTTCCGGGCGCCATTCCGGTGGTCTGTTGCTTTTTCGCAACCCCAACCTGATTGCAGTTTGCAAAGCCTCAGGGAGCGCGCCGTCTTCGCCCCGGGTATGGTTGCTTTGCTCAAGAATGTTCTTCAAGCCTTTGTAAATGATGTTAATACTCTCAGTGCGACCAAGCCGCTACCTGGTGCCGGCATTGTTCATTTATTAACATAATACCGATTATCAGACTACAGCTTTGCATCTTGCGAGTCGATCCGCGCCGCGACCCAGGCGTTCAGCCAGGCCAGACCGACCAGCGACAGGCCCAGCGCCAGAAACGCCCCTGCGCGCAGCAATCCCGTCAGGCCCGAGGCATCGATGACAAACGCTTTGGCAGCGGCGATTCCGATCAGCGCCAGTCCCGCGATGCGAAGCGCGCGCCGTCCCAGCCGGAGCGCCAGCGCCAGTGACAGCGCGCCGCCGACAAGCAAGGCCACGGTATAGGTGTAAAGCTCGCCCTGCGCGAATCCGCCGCTCAGCGCCAGGCCTGTCTGGCCCTGCCAGACATGGCGGATCGCAAGGCCAATCCAATGCGCCAGCAACACGAAACCGATGGCCCGCCCGATATTCGCGGCCCTGCCCTGCGCGCGCAACAGGATCCACAGCAACAGCAAGGCCGGGAACGCATAGGCTATCAGCAGATCGTTCAACAGCGGCCAGCCGATCACGCGCGGGCGCGCCATGAGCACGGTGAACAGCGGCGAAAACACCGTCAGCGCCGCCGCCATGGCAAACACGCAGGCTGCGCCGAAGATCAGGCTGAGCGCCGTGCGAAACCGGCGCATCCACAGGTTGTCGGGGCTCAAGGCCGCGCGCCGCGCATGAACCCAGGCCAGCGCCATGAGCACCGTGGCTTGCAATCCAGCCTGGGCGTGCGGTTGCAGCGCCTGCCCGACGAACCGCGCAGTGAGGACCGCCACGACGATGGGAACCATGCCCGAAAGCCCGGTTTCGACTAAAGTGCGTGTCCAGTCGCGGGTTCTGTCGCCCGGCAGGCCGCGGATCAACCAGAGCGCCATCGCCGGGCCCGACAGCGCGGCGACAACGCTGACCACCAGTTCCAGGTCGGTCGCGCCGCCGCTGCCGGTCCAGCCAAGCATCCAGGACAGCCCCGGCGATATGATGATCCGGTAGCCCAGGGCCATCGAGGACAGCACCAGGAACCAGCCGACCGCCGGAATGTCGAACCGCTTGTCCATGGCGGCCGCCGCGACCATCAGCACCGCCAGCGCCGTGGTCAGCGCCGTCAGGCTTAGCGTGAGCATCAAGGACAGGGCGATCATGGTAAAGGCGGCCATCACCGCCAATCCCAGACGCAGCCCCTGCCCGGCGTCGCGCCGCGCTGTCCATAGCGCCAGTCCGGCATAAGCCACCGCCAGCGCCATGGCGCCCGCGGGCCAAAGGAAACCCGGACCCCGGGTGCCAATCGCCCAGAACAGCTCGAAGCTGACGAAAGTGCCCATGGGCAGGCCGACGCCCAGAAGAGCCCAGAACCTGCGCGTGCCGCCGGTCGCCGGCTCACTGCGCATGATCTGCACAAGACCGGCCAGCCCAGCCAGCGCCACCGCCAGAACCGGCGCCCAGGGCGCGCGTAGCACGGTGTCGGCCAGGGCCGTCGGCGTAGACCAGGCGGTGACGGCGATCGCGGCGGGAATCGCCAGCGCGGGGATCAGCGCCTGATCGGCCAGGGCCGGCGCGCGGGCGGTCCAGAATGCGTGGATCAAGGCCAGGGCAATCAGGGCCATGACGCTCAAGATCGGCTGAGCCATGAACACCAGGATGCCCGCGCCAAGCGCCATCGCCACCGCCGGCGCCCACAGCGTGGTGCGCAGGCTGCGGCATTCCCACAGCGTCGGTCCCTGTGCGCCGGGCACCAGGGCACCGAAGGGGATGGCCATGGACAGGGTGGACAGTGTCAGGGCCAGCAGGGCCAAGCCCACCGGCCCTGCCCCGGCCAACAGGATCACAAGCCCGCCGATCTGCGGGATGCCGACCGCCAGCACCGACACCCAACCCCAGCGACGAAACCCGTCGATCCCCAATCCCAGCAATGCGACCGCGCCGAAATAGGCATAGAGCAGGTCACTCGGCGCGCTGGCGTCGCCCAGCAGGAAAGGCGCGGCGGTGCCCGACACAAGGCCAAGCGCCGCCAGGAACGGGCCATGCACCCAGCCCAGGATCATCGCCAGCACGGCGGTGGCGGCCAGCGCGATCAGCGTCACGGGCGGCGAGAGCATCGCATAGAGGTGGAACGCCGCCAGAATGGCCGCCAGAAGCGCAAAGATC
>CAJQNQ010000220.1 GCA_905479725.1 uncultured Paracoccaceae bacterium
CCGCCCCAGGGCATCGCCGTCTCAAGGCACAGCGCGCCCAGCGCCAGGCGTTTGGCGCGGTCGCGCGGCATGGGGCCGGGCAGCGCGCAATGCATGGTCAGCCGGCCATTGGCGGCCAGCGCCGACAACGCGGCCTCCAGTTCCGCCGGGCTGACCGACTGGTCGCTGCCGGGCTTGCCGAAGGCCAGCCGAAACAGGCGCACCCGGTCCTGTGCGACCTTGACGGCCTCGCTCGCCATGTCCAACTCTGGGCTGGCGGGTTGGGTCATGGCCAGCAGTTCCAGCCCGTTGCCGATCGCCCCCAGCGGGCTGACCAGATCATGACACAGGCGCGAGCCGATCATCGCGGAGAGATCCAGATCGTTCATCGCGACGACATGCCGAAGGGAGGGGGACATGGCCCCATTGTTGCAGCCCGGAATGTTCGTGCGCCATCCCCAGCAGCCGGATTGGGGCCTGGGACAGGTGCAATCGGTTGTCGGCAACCGGGTGACCGCCAATTTCGAGGACGCAGGCAAGGTGGTGGTGGATACACGGGTGATCAACCTGGAGTGGGTGATTGGCGATTAGGCGCGAGCCCAAGCGTAGTAAACAACCTGTGCGCGAGTCAAGATCATTGGCGTTGCGGGGGCAGGGCTGTCCCCCTATGTGAAGGACAATGGTAAACAAGTGATGAACCGGTCCACGATGAAACCCGCCTCCTCTGGCCCTGACTTTGGCACAGGCTCTGGGTCTGATCCGGGCTATGGTGTGCGGCTTGCGCAGGATGCGGATGATCGCATCGCGGCGCAGCGGCTGCGCTACAGTGTCTTTGTCGAGGAATTGGGCGCGCGCGGGCTGAGCGTGGACCATGACAACCGGCTTGAACGCGATGATCTGGATCCGTATTTTGACCACCTCTTGCTGATCGACCGCCGCCGGAACGCGGCGGATCAGGATCACGTGGTCGGTGTCTACCGGTTGCTGCCGCACGACCGGGCGGATACGCTGGGAAGCTTCTATTCGGATGTCGAGTTCGATCTGTCGCCGCTGCGCCGTTCAGGGCGCAGACTGGTGGAGCTGGGGCGCTCCTGCGTCCATCGCGACCACCGGCGCGGCGCGGCGATGCTGCATCTGTGGAACGGGCTGGCGCGCTATGTGATCGAGCGGGATTTGCAGATCCTGTTCGGCGTCGCCTCGTTTCACGGCACCGATGTGTCGGCCCATGCCATGGCGCTCAGCTGGCTGCACGCGCATCATCTCGCGCCACCGGGTTTGCGCGTCACGGCGCTCACCGAGCGCGCGCTTGACATGGATCTGCTGCCCGCAGCGCAGATCGACAGATCCGCGGCCCTGTCCGCCATCCCACCCCTGATCCGCGCCTATTTGCGACTGGGCGGGTTTGTCGGCGATGGCGCCTATATCGACCACGACTTCAATACCATCGATGTGTGTCTGATCCTGGACACCGCCACCATGTCCGAGAGAGCCGTTGACTTCTACACCAGAAAGAACCCGCGCGCCTGACCCGGCCTGGATCTCGCCCGAGGGCGAGGCGCCCCCGGTTCCGCTGGGCCCGGCCAACTGGCTGATGATCGCCTGGCGTCTGCCGGTGCTGGGCGTCTGGGTGTTCGGCGGGCTGTTGATCCATCTTTCCCTGCGCCTGATCGAGCGCCCGGTCTTTGGCCTGCGCCGGCCGCTGACGCCGTTCATCACCCAGGCGGTGTGCAAGGGCGCGCTGAGGATCATGGGGATCCGGCTGGAGGTCACGGGCACACCCATGAAGCAGCGCGGCGCGGTGGTGGCCAATCACGTGAGCTGGCTCGATATCTTCGTGCTCAACGCGCCGCAGCGACTTTATTTCGTGTCGAAATCCGAGGTTGCGGGATGGCCCGGGATCGGCTGGCTGGCGCGTGCCACGGGGACGGTGTTCATCCGCCGCGACGCCCGTGACGCACGGCTGCAAAAAGAGATCTTCGAGGCGCGGCTGCGCGTTGGCCACCACCTGTGCTTCTTCCCCGAGGGCACGAATTCGGACGGGGTGCGCGTGTTGCTCTTCAAACCGACCCTGTTCGCAGCCTTCTTTGCGCCTGGCTTGTCTGGAATCCTGTCCATCCAGCCGGTGACGCTGATCTACCGCGCCCCGCCGGGGCGCGACGAACGCTTCTATGGCTGGTGGGGGGAGTTGTCGTTTGGCGCACATTTGCTGCAGGTGCTGGGGCAGGTGCGGCAGGGGCGTGTCGGCCTGGTTTTTCATGCGCCGGTGCCGGTGTCCGACCACACCAGCCGCAAAACGCTGGCGCGCGCCTGTGGCGAGACCGTGCGCGGCGCCTTGGCGTCGGGCCTGCCCGGGGGCGTGATGCGCGACAGCTGAGAAGGTTCCGGTCGGCGCGGGCGGCCACGGCTGGCGCAAGGGGGCAAGAGTTTTCGAAAACTCTTGCGCGCGCGCCCGTCGGCGCGCCAAGGGGGGCGGACCTTGCCACGGGCGGCGCGCCACTGCAATCGCGGTAAGCGCGGAACGGGTGCTGCAAGGCGTTTCGAAACGCCTTGTTGCCTACGGCCCGATCGGCGCGATCAGGGTTTTCAGCGCGGCAAGCGGATCCTCGGCATTCCAGATCTCGTCCCCGATGGCGAAGAAATCGGTCACCGGCGCGAATCGCGCGATCAGGTCCGGGGTCAGCGCGCCTTCGGCGACGACCGGCACTTCGATGACCTCGGACCACCAGGCAAAAATCTCATAATCCACGGTTTCGCCATCGCCCAGCGGCGTCGCGCCCAGCGGGGCGAAGCTGACGTAATCCGCGCCCGCCTCGGCGGCGCTCATCCCGTCGTGGCGTGAAGTGCCGCAACCCGCACCGATGATCGCGTCGGCACCGATCGTTTCGCGCAGTTTGCGCACGCCGCGCATACCGACCGGCAGATGCACGCCGTCCAGCCCCAGACGCTCGGCCAGCATGGCATGGCGGTCGATGACGATGGCGATGTCGCGCTCATGGGCGACGCCACGCAGCGCATCGGCGGCCCGGGCAATGGCGTCCTCGTCGCTGCTGGCCAGCGACAGGCGCAGGCAGGCCACCGGCAGAGCGTCGAGAATGCGGGCAAGCTGGGGCGCGAAGGCTTGCGGGTCAAAGACGGGGGGCGAGATCAGGTAAAGCTGTGGATGGTCGGGGCGCGGATCGGCGGCGGGGTCGGACATGGGAACCTCGGGTTGTTGTCGCCTTCCATACCGGGGCTGACCGCGCCATGCAATCCGCCCCGTCGGTCACCCCGCCCTGCTACCTTCACGCCGCAACCCGGGCCACCCTTACAGACAGCCCGCCCACGCGCACCAGACCGAACCCTGCCGCGGGTTCAGTTCCCGGCGCTTTCCATTTTGCGATGTTCCAGCACGCGCTCCAGCCATCCCAGCTCCATCTCGGGAACCGACGACAGCAACAAGTCGGTATAGTCGTCGAAGGGTGGCGCCAGAACGGTGCTTTTCACGCCGTAGCGCTGCACCTTGCCTTGATACATAACGGCGATGCTGTCGGCGATGGCGCGCACCGTAGCGATGTCATGGGTGATGAACAGATAGGCCACCCCTTCGCGCGCCTGAAGATTCAGGAGCAGCTTCAGGATCCCGTCGGCAACCAACGGATCCAGCGCCGACGTGACTTCGTCGCAGATGATCATCTTGGGCTTGGCGGCCAGCGCCCGGGCGATGCAGACACGCTGCTTCTGCCCGCCCGACAGTTCCGCCGGATAGCGGTCGGCAAAGCCTTCACCCAGTTCGATGGCGTCCAGCAATTCCTGCACGCGCTTGTCACGCTCGCGACCGCGCAGCCCGAAGTAGAATTCCAGCGGGCGGCCGATGATCGTGGCGACCGTCTGGCGCGGGTTCATCGCCACATCCGCCATCTGGTAGATCATCTGCAACTGGCGCAATTCCTCGCGCGAACGGTCCTTGAGCGCGCCGGGCAGAGGCTTGCCGTCAAAGGTGATCTGCCCCACGCGCGGCGGCAGCAGGCCGGTGATGACCCGCGCCATGGTCGACTTTCCCGAGCCGGATTCACCGACCAATGCCAGGGTCTGGCCTGGATACAGTTCGACCGACACATCCGACAGCACATCCACCCCCATCGCGCCATACCGCGCCGAGATGTTCTCGACCGTCATCAGCGGAGTGTCGGTGGGCTTCTTTTCCTTGTGGTCGATGCGTCGGACCGAAATCAGCGCCTGCGTATACTCCTCGCGCGGGTCTTCGATGATCCGCTGGACGCTGCCGCATTCCACCATCTGGCCGTTGCGCAGCACCATGATGTCATCCGACACCTGCGCCACGACCGCCAGATCATGGGTGATATACATCGCCGCGACACCGGTCCTGGTGATGGCCGACTTGATCGCCGCCAGAACGTCGATCTGGGTGGTCACGTCCAGCGCCGTCGTCGGTTCGTCGAAGATCACCAGATCGGGATGCGGGCACAGCGCCATGGCGGTCATCGCGCGCTGCAACTGCCCGCCCGACACCTGATGCGGATACCGGTCGCCAAAGGTTTCGGGATCGGGCAGCGACAGGGTGCGGAACAGCTCCACCGCGCGCGCCTCGGCCTCGGACTTGCTGACCAATCCGTGGTGCAGCGTGGCCTCTGTGACCTGTTCCATCAGTTTCTTGGCCGGGTTGAAGGCGGCGGCGGCGGATTGCGCGACATAGGTGACCTCGCGCCCGCGCAGCGAGCGCAGCGTGGCCGCATCGGCCAGCCGGATCTCGCGCCCGTTCAGCGTGATGGTGCCGCCCGTCAGCCGGATGCCGCCACGCCCATAGGCCAGCGCCGACAATCCGATGGTGGACTTGCCCGCCCCGGATTCGCCGATCAGCCCCAGAACCTTGCCCTTTTCCAGCGTCAACGACACGTCATCGACGATCATCGCATCGCGGGGTTTTTCGCCGGGCGCGTAGATCGTGGCCTCGATCCGCAGGTTGTTGATGGTCAGAAGCGGATCAGGCACCACGGCCTCCTTTCAGGCTGGTGGTGCGGTTCAGCACCCAGTCAGCCACAAGGTTCACGGAAATCGACAAGGTCACGATGGCGACCGCCGGCCACAGCGCGGCG
Source organism: uncultured Paracoccaceae bacterium (assembly GCA_905479725.1). GTDB lineage: Bacteria > Pseudomonadota > Alphaproteobacteria > Rhodobacterales > Rhodobacteraceae > Pararhodobacter. Next base: position 5,073 of record CAJQNQ010000220.1, read on the forward strand.
GGGATGCCGTAGACGATGCCTTCGCGGTTTTCCTTCACGATCCCGCCCCAGTCGGCCTCGGGCGGCTGGATGCCCAGCCCCAGGAAGGACAGGGTGGAGATGAACAGGATGGCAAAGATGAACCGCAGGCCCAGTTCCGCCACCAGCGGCGACAGGGCGTTGGGCAGGATCTCGCGGAAGATCACCCAGCGCTGCCCTTCACCGCGCAACCGCGCGGCCTCGACATAATCCATGACGTTGATGTCCACCGCCACGGCACGCGACAACCGGAACACGCGGGTCGAATCCAGCAGCCCCATGACCAGGATCAGCACCGTCAGCGTGACCGGCATGACCGACAGCACCACCAGCGCGAAGATCAGCGTCGGGATCGACATGACCAGATCGTTGAACCGGGCCAGGGCCTGATCGACCCATCCGCCATAGACGGCGGCGGAAAAGCCAAGGATCGCCCCCAGAGAGAAGGACAGCGCGGTGGCCATGGACGCCACGAAGATCGTATTGCGGCCGCCGTAGATCAGGCGGGTCAGCAGATCGCGGCCCAGATTGTCGGTGCCCAGCCAGAACTGGGTCGACGCGGGTTCCCACACATCGCCGACGATCTCGGACATTCCGTAAGGCGCGATCCACGGCGCCAGGATCGCCGCCGCGAAATAGAGCACGGTGAAGAACAGGCCCAGAAGGGCGGATATCGGGATTCCCTTCATTTCGGATGCCTCAGTCTGGGGTTGGACAGGATCGAAATGATATCCGCCAACAGGTTGAGGCCGATATAGATGGTGGCAAAGATCAGTCCGCTGGCCTGAACGACGGGCACATCGCGCTTGGAGACATGGTCAACCAGATACTGCCCCATGCCGGGATAGACGAAAACCACCTCGATCACCACAACGCCGACCACCAGATAGGCCAGGTTCAGCATCACCACATTGACGATCGGGGCGATGGCATTCGGCATGGCGTGGCGGGCGATGATCGTGAAGCGGCGCAGCCCCTTCAGTTCCGCGGTCTCGACATAAGCCGATTGCATCACGTTCAGGATCGCGGCGCGCGTCATGCGCATCATATGCGCCAGCACGACCAGCGTCAGCACGGTGGCGGGCAGGGCGACAGCGCCCAGCTTTTCGCCAAACGACATGCCGTCATTGATGTTCGAGACCGAGTTGAACCAGCCCAGCTTGACAGAAAAGACGAACATGATCACGTAGCCCAGAAGAAATTCGGGCAGCGAGATCGACGTCAGGGTTACGGCCGAGATCAGCCTGTCGGGCCAGCGGTCGCGGTAGCGAACGGCCAGCAGACCCAGGAAGATGGACAGCGGGACCGAAACGACTGCGGCGACCGACGCCAGAAAGATCGTGTTCTTCATCCGGCCGGCAATGCTTTCGGCAATGTCGCGGCCATTCGACAGGGCGACGCCAAAATCACCCTGCAACGCATTGAAAAGCCACTCAAGATAACGGGTGATCGCGGGCCGGTCCAGGCCCAGATCGGCGCGCATATTGGCCAGCGCCTGTTCGGTCGCGCCCTGGCCCAGAATGGCCGCCGCAACGTCCCCCGGCAGGATCTGTGTGCCGATGAAGATCAACACCGATGCGGCCAGAAGAAGAAGGCAACCCAGCGCAAGGCGCTGGGCTACAAGTTTCAGGATCGGATGCATCCGGGCTTAGCCCGCCGACCACATGAGGACCGGGGCAAACCCGTTCATCATTTCGCCATTGGGGTTGGTGACCCAGCCCGTGACATCACCGTTATAGGCATCGATGAAGTCGTTGAACATCGGGGCGATCAGGCCGCCCTCGTCGCGCACCATACGGCCCATCTGGCTATACAGTTCCTTGCGGCGCACGAGGTTCAGTTCGCCACGCGCTTCCAGCAGCAGGGCATCGAATTGCGGGTTGAAGAACCGGGTATCGTTCCAGTCGGCGGTGGACAGGTAGGCGGTCGAATACATCTGGTCCTGCACCGGACGGCCACCCCAATACGAGGCGCTGAACGGCTTCACGTTCCACACTTCCGACCAGTAGCCGTCGTTCGGCTCGCGGATGATGTTCAGGTCGATCCCGGCGGCTGCGGCGCTTTCCTTGAACAGCTGGGCGGCATCGACCGCACCGGGGAAGGCGCCTTCGGCCGTGCGTAGGTCGATCGGCCCGGAATGGCCCGAGCGTTCATAATGGAACCGCGCCTGATCCGGGTCGTAGGTGCGCTGCGGGATGGTGTCGTCGAACAGCGGATAGGCGGCGTTGATCGGCATGTCGTTGCCGACCGAACCATAGCCGCGCAGGATCCGGTTCACCATGTCCTCGCGGTCGATGGCCAGCTTAAGCGCCAGGCGCAGGTGGTTGTTGTCGAACGGCGCGGTGTTGGCATGCATGATGAACACGTAGTGCCCGCGACCGGCGGTCGACACGACCTCGACACCCGGAGCGCGTGCCAGCAGACCGGCGACCGACGGCGGCACCCGGTTGGCCATCTGGATCTGACCCGATTGCAGGGCCGAGTTGCGCGCCGTGGCATCGTTGATGACGAGAATCTCGATCGTCTCGAAATGCGCGACATTGTCGTTCCAGTAGCCGTCGAACCGCTCGAAGGTGTGGCGCACGCCCGGTTCGTCATCGACCCAGCGATAGGGGCCGGACATGATCGGGCCGGCCGGATCGTCCATGCCGCCATTGGGCTGGACGATCAGGTGATAATCGGCCAGCAGATAGGGAAGGTCGGCATTGGGGGTTTCGGTTTGCAGGACCAGCGTATCGCCGTCGGTCGTGATCGACGCGACGCCGCGCATGATGCCCAGCGCACCCGACTGCGAATCCTCGTTCGAATGGCGGCGCAGGGATTGTGCCACGTCCTCGGCCGTGACCGGCTGGCCGTTATGGAACTGCATGCCGCTGCGGATCTTGAAGCGCCAGGTCGAGGCATCGGCGCTGGCCGACCATTCCTCGGCGGCGGCGCCTTCCAGCTCACCGGCGGAGTTGATGTTGACCAGCGTTTCGCCGGTGATGCGGCTATACATGAACGGCACCTGGCTGGCATAGGTCGCCGGGTCCTTGGAGTTGGTGCTTTCACCGCCCTGAAGGCCGACCGACAGGTGACCGCCACGGGTTGGGCCCTGGGCCTGAACGGCCGATGTCAGCAGCCCGGTCGCGGCGGTGCTGGCAACGCCCAGCGCGGCGGCTTTGCCCATGAAGGCACGGCGGTCCATCTTGCGGGCGGCGGCACGGGCCAGATAATAGCGCAGTTGATCGTTCATTGGTCTCTCCCTGAAAGCGGTTGGATGACAAACCGCGAACTGTGGCGCCGGTTCCCGGCGCCGTTTTTGTTGACTGGCGAATCAATACCTGTGTTTCGCCGAGCAAGGCAACACGTCCATACCTGCCGACTGTAACAATCAGACATGTTTGCGCGCAACATGCGCATGAAAGTTTCTTGTCAAGATTTCGGGGGCTTCATCGGCGTCGTTGATCTCGGCG